>NZ_JARESS010000041.1:0-75999 GCF_046027915.1 Paraburkholderia sp. RL17-347-BIC-D | reverse complement strand
GAAAGGCCAATACCTTAAGACCAACAACCAACAAGCGCAGAGCAAAAAACCAAGAACCTCAAGCCGCGACCAACATCCCATCCGCGGATCGAACCACGCTAACGGGCCGCGCAGCGAAAGCCTCCCCAATCATAAGCAAACTAGGCTGCGAAGCATCAACCCACCTCTGCGCGTCGCCAGCGGCCAACTCTTCGAGAGTAAGAGAAAGCATGCGCTCACGAGCAGTAGAACAAGCCTCAACAATTGCCACGGGCGTGCCAACCGACCGCCCAGCATCGATCAATTGCTGCGCAATCTCAACCCCACTATCCCGGCCCATATAGAACACAAGAGAATCCGCATTAACCTGCTCGCGAATCTCATCAGATCCAGGCGCCCGACTAAAAGTAGCCAACGCCACACTGCGCGACACACCGCGAAGCGTCAAAGACCGCTTCAAAGAGGCAGCACTCGCCAGCGCAGCAGTAATCCCAGGCACGACCTCATACTCGATGCCAGCAGCCTCCAAAGCCCGCATTTCCTCATCAGCGCGGCCGAACAACATCGGATCCCCACCCTTGAGCCGCACGACAACCTCATGCTCCAAAGCAGCATCCACAATCTGCTTATTGATGAACTGCTGCGCCGTCGACAGCTGCCCACAGCGTTTGCCAACAGCAATCCGCCGCGCATGCGAAGGCGCATAGTCCAACATAGCCGGCTCCACCAGCGCATCATGCAGCACGACATCGGCCAAACCGAGCAGCCGCGCGCCACGCACCGTAATCAGGTCCGCAGCACCCGGCCCTGCGCCGATCAGATAAACCTTACCCATTTGCCTAAACCTGTCCGTTAGGTCGCCAGCACGACGCAATGACGTGCCAAGCACTTAAGCCGAAAACGCCCGAATCATCCCCGCCGCAACAGTATGATGCGTCGCTTCATCGATCAGCACGAACGCACCCGTACCCTGATGCGAGTCATACACATCGCACACCAGCGGCTTCTGCAACGTCAGCGCCACGCGGCCGATATCGTTCATCGTCAGGTCCTTGCGATCGGTCGCTTGCGACAACGTATGCACGTCGAGCACTTCCTTGATCGCACCGATGCGCGCGAACACCGTGTTGGTGGTCTGCTTCAACAGATACTTGCGTTGCGTCGACAGCGGCGTGTCGTCGAACCAGCACAGGTCGGCTTCCAGCTTCTTCGCCGGCTCCGGCGCCGCTTCACGCAGCACGAACGTATCGCCGCGCGACACGTCGACGTCTTCCGCCAAACGGATCGTCACCGTTTGACCAGCAAATGCGCGATCCACCGCAGCCGTGCCGCCGGGCACCGGCGCGATGATTTCGGCAACCGTCGCTTCGCGATTGGCCGGCAACACAACGATCGTATCGCCGAGCTTCACTTCGCCGGCTTCGACACGGCCCATGTAGCCGCGGAAGTCATCAGCCTGGCTGCCGTCCTGACGCGCCACCCACTGCACCGGGAAACGCAGCGCCTGGCCCGTCGGCACTTCCACCGGCAACGCTTCGAGCAGGTCGAGCAGCGGCTCGCCCGCGTACCACGGCATGCTTTCGCTCGCCGTCACGATGTTATCGCCCTTGAGTGCCGACACCGGCACGAAGCGCACATCGCTCAAGCCCAGTTGACGCGCAAGTTCGACATACGCGTCACGAATCTCATTGAAACGCTGCTCGCTGTAATCGACCAGGTCCATCTTGTTGATCGCGACGATCGCGTGCTGCAAACCCAGCAGCTTGACGATCGCGCTATGACGCTTGGTTTGCGGCAGCAGCTGCGCGACGCCATCCACAAACGTCACACGCGTTGCGTCGACCAGAATAATCGCCGCGTGCGCGGTCGACGCGCCCGTCACCATGTTGCGCGTGTACTGCTCGTGGCCCGGCGTGTCGGCGATGATGAACTTGCGCTTCGCGGTAGCGAAGTAACGGTACGCCACGTCGATCGTGATGCCTTGCTCGCGTTCGGCTTCGAGGCCGTCCGTCAGCAGCGACAGATCGATTTCGTCGCCGACGGTACGCTTATTCTTCGCGCGCGACAGAGCCGAGAGCTGATCGCTCAACACAGCCTTGCTGTCGTACAGCAGGCGGCCGATCAGCGTGCTCTTGCCGTCGTCGACGCTGCCCGCAGTGATGAAACGCAGCACGCCGAGGTCTTCTGGTTGGTGAATACCGCTCATGATTGTCTTACCCTCGTCCGTGTGCTTAGAAATAACCTTGCTTCTTACGCTGTTCCATCGCGGCTTCGGAGACCTGATCGTCCATCCGCGTCGCGCCGCGTTCCGTGATTTCGGTCACGGCCGTTTCGGCGATGATCTTCTCCAGATCATCCGCATCGCTTTCCACCGGGCACGTGCAGCTGATATCGCCCACGGTGCGGAAACGCACCAGCGCCGTTTCGCTGGTTTCGCCTTCACGCATCGGCGTGATCGGCGTAACCGGCACGAGCAAGCCATTGCGGCGCACGATCTCGCGTTGATGCGCGTAATAGATCGACGGCAGTTCGAGCTGTTCGCGAGCGATGTACTGCCACACGTCGAGTTCGGTCCAGTTCGAGATCGGGAACACGCGCAGGTGTTCGCCGTTATGCAGACGCGCGTTATACAGGCTCCACAGTTCCGGGCGCTGTGCCTTCGGATCCCATTGACCGAACTCGTCGCGGAACGAGAAGATCCGTTCCTTCGCACGGGCCTTTTCTTCATCGCGGCGCGCGCCGCCGATCAGCGCGGTATAGCCGTACTGTTCGATGGTTTCGAGCAGCGTCACGGCTTGCGCGGCGTTGCGCGAATCCGTTTCACGACGCAGACGCACCGTGCCGCGCTTGATCGAATCTTCCACATGACCGACCACCAGTTCAGCACCGATCTCTTCCGCACGACGATCGCGGAAGTCGATCACTTCTTCGTAGTTGTGGCCCGTGTCGATATGCACGAGCGGGAACGGCAGCACGGTCTTGCGATTCGCGCCGATACCGAAGGCCTTCAGCGCGAGGTGCAGCACCACGACCGAATCCTTGCCGCCCGAAAACAGCAGCGCGGGCTTGCTGCATTCGGCGACCAGTTCGCGCAGGATGTGAATCGACTCGGCTTCGAGCCAGTCGAGGTGATCCATACGGTTTGCCGTGTTGGCGAGCGGTGCGTTCACAGTGGAATCGAGCGTGGTGCTCATGTTTGGGTCCTTCGTTGGTTCGCGTCGCAAGCGGTTGCTCGCGTCGCGGAGGTATTCAAATCGGTATGTGCGGCGTTCGGGCTAAAAACCAAGGCCCGCTCACTCAACCTTCAGGCCTGAGCGTTTGCGTTGCGGTCCACCGCGATCGGCGTAATCGTCGTGATGTGCAGTCCGCATTCCTTCGTATCGCGCGACTCCCACCACCAGCGCCCTGCCCGGCTATCTTCACCGGGACGCACGGCGCGCGTACAAGGCTCGCAGCCGATGCTCGGATAGCCGCGCGCATGCAGCGGATTGACCGGCACGTCGAACGCTTTCAGGTAAGCCCACACTTCGGCCTCGGTCCAGTCGGTCAGCGGATTGAACTTGGCGATATTGCGCGCGGCGTCGTGCTCTTCCGCATGCAGTTCGGCACGCGTCACCGACTGCTCGCGACGCTGGCCCGTGACCCATGCGCTGACATCCGACAGCGCGCGATTCAACGGTTCGACCTTGCGGATTTCGCAGCAGCGCTTGCGCAGATCGACGCTTTCATAGAACGCGTTCAGACCATGCGAGCCGATGTATTCGTCGACCGCGGCAGCTTGCGGATGAAACTGTTCGATGTCATAGCCGTAACGTTCTTTCACGCGATCGAGCATGCCCAGCGTTTCTGCATGCAAACGGCCGGTGTTCAGCGAGAAGATGCCGATCTTCACGCCACGCGAGAGGATCGCATGCGTGAGCAGCATGTCTTCCGCCGCGAGGCTGCTGGCGAGTTTCACATTTTCATGGCGCACGGCGATCGAATCGAGCAGCGCATCGAGGCGCTCGACCTTCGCAGCAAGTTCCGGCGTGAGGGCTTGAACTTCGCTCATGCCGATGCCTTGGCCAGTTCGCCCGCTTCACGGCGGCGGAACAGCGGCGACGAGTTCACCGCGCCCTGATAGTTGAAGCTGAATTCGTCGAAGGCTTTGAGCGCGTCGTCGAAGTCTTTGTCGGCGCGCAACGCGTATGCGTCGAAACCGCAACGGAACATGAACGCGAGTTGATCGCGCAGCACGTCGCCGATCGCGCGCAGTTCGCCCTTGTAGCCATAACGCTCGCGCAGCAGGCGGCCGATGCTATAGCCGCGGCCGTCGCGGAACACCGGGAAGTCCACGCCGATCAGCGCGATCTTGTCGAAGTCGGCGACGATATCCGCCGGTTCGCTATCCGCCGCGAGCCACACGCCGATTTCAGCGGCACCGCGTGAAGCGATCAATGCGTCGCGGGAAGCCTGCCACAACGCGAGCGGCACCAGCACCTTGCCTGCGGGCAATTCGTTCACCGCGGGCAGCGAGCCATCTTCCGCCGGGCGCACGACCGTCCAGTCATCGTTGACGATCGCGCGATTCTTGATGATAGAAGCCATCTGTTCAGTATCCTTTTCGCGGTTACGCGTGAGCCGGTTGACGCGAGGCGTACACACGTTCCTTGAACGGGGTGATGCCGATGCGGTTGTACGTTTCGATGAAGCGCTCGCCTTCGTGGCGGTTTTCCACGAACGTATCGATCACCTTGCTCATCACGTCCGGCATTTCTTCCGCCGAGAACGACGGGCCGATCACGCGGCCGAGATGCGCGCCGGTGGCGCCCGTGCCCTGCTCGCCGCCGAGTGTCACCTGATACCACTCCGAGCCGTCCTTATCGACGCCCAGAATGCCGATGTTGCCGACGTGGTGGTGACCGCACGCGTTGATACAGCCCGAGATGTTCAGCGATACGTCGCCGAGGTCGTACACGTAGTCCAGATCGTTGAAGCGTTCCTGAATGGCCAGTGCGATCGGAATCGACTTCGCATTCGCCAGCGAGCAGAAGTCGCCGCCCGGGCACGCGATGATGTCGGTCAGCAAGCCGATATTCGGCGTCGCGAAACCTTGCGCCTTGGCCTTTTCCCACAGCGCGAACAGGTCGCGCTTCTTCACGTTGGCGAGGATCAGGTTCTGTTCGTGCGATACGCGGATTTCGCCGAGCGAGTACTCGTCGGCCCAATCGGCGACCGCTTCCATCTGCGCATCCGTTGCGTCGCCGGGAGCGATCGTGGTCGGCTTCAAAGACAAGGTGACCGACGAATAGCCCGACACCTTATGCGGACGCACGTTACGCTCGACCCAACGGGCAAACGCACGGTTTTCCAGCAGATGCTTTTCGAACGAAGCGTCCGTGTCGGCGAGCTTTTCGTACACCGGGGGCTGGAAGTACTGCGACACGCGATCCACTTCGGCTTGCGTGAGCGTCGAAGGACCGTCCTTCAGGTGTTGCCATTCTTCTTCGACTTGCGCCGAGAATTTCTCCGGGCTCAACGCCTTCACGAGAATCTTGATGCGCGCCTTGTACATGTTGTCGCGGCGGCCATAGCGGTTGTACACGCGCAGCACGGCTTCGCAGTACGTCAGCAGATGTTGCCAAGGCAAATCTTTGCGGATGATCGCGCCGATGATCGGCGTACGGCCCATGCCGCCGCCGGCCAGAATGTCGGCCACAAGCTCGCCCTGCTCGTTCTTCCTCAGATACACGCCCATGTCGTGAATCTGCACGGCAGCGCGGTCTTCCTTCGAACCCGACACGGCGATCTTGAACTTGCGCGGCAGCCACGCGAATTCCGGGTGGAACGTCGACCATTGACGCAGGATTTCGGCCCACGGACGCGGATCGACCACTTCATCCGGCGCCACGCCGGCGAACTGGTCGGCCGTGATGTTGCGGATACAGTTGCCCGAGGTCTGAATGCCGTGCATCTGCACCGCCGCGAGCTTGCGCAGAATTTCCGGCGTTTCTTCGAGCTTGATCCAGTTGTACTGGATGTTCGAGCGCGTCGAGAAATGGCCGTAGCCGCGGTCGTGTTCACGCGCGATCTGTGCGAGCACGCGCATCTGGTCGCTACGCAGGTTGCCGTACGGAATCGCAATGCGGTGCATGTACGCGTGGCGCTGGTAGTACAGGCCGTTCTGCAGGCGCAGCGGACGAAACTCCTCTTCGCTCAATTCGCCCGACAAGCGGCGGCGAACCTGATCGGCATACTGCGCGACCCGTTCATCGACGATGGTCTGGTCGTACTGATCGTATTGGTACATTCGGGGACCCCAATTTTTTGCAGTGATACACGGCGATCCGGGGGCCGGCTACCCGGTTTCACCGCGCCTTGGATACCTCCGTTTGTCACCCTCTGCTTATGAACGTTTAGACCCATCGCTCATTTGCTTATGACAAATACAGATATCCATATTGAAAAAGATGGACAGATCGTAATAAACTCGCCTTATATTTCAAACGACTAAAAAATTCTTTTGATATGCGGAGAGGTTATATATGAACCTGCACCAATTCCGCTTCGTCCGCGAGGCTGTGCGGCAGAACTTCAACCTGACGGAAGCGGCCAAAGCCCTGTTTACAAGCCAGCCGGGCGTTTCCAAGGCGATCATCGAGCTGGAAGACGAGCTGGGCGTGGAAATCTTCACACGACACGGCAAACGCGTGCGCTCGCTGACCGAGCCGGGACGCATCATTCTGCAGTCGGTCGAGAAGATTCTGCAGGAGGTTGAGAGCCTGAAGCGGGTCGGTAAAGATTACGCGGCGCAGGATCAGGGCAATCTGGTGATCGCCGCCACCCACACGCAGGCGCGCTACTCGCTGCCGGCCGCCATCGCCGAATTCAAGAAGCGCTTTCCCAAGGTTCACCTTTCGATTCTGCAAGGCAGCCCGACTCAGGTCGCCGAAATGGTGCTGCACGATCAGGCCGACCTCTGCATCGCCACCGAGGCGATCTCCAACTATAAGGAACTGGTTTCGCTGCCGTGCTTCCAGTGGCACCACGTTGCGGTGATGCAACCGGATCATCCGCTGCTCGACCGCAAACTTTTGTCGCTGGATGATCTGACCCAGTATCCGCTGATCACTTACGACAACGCGTTCGCCGGCCGCACCAAGATCAACGAGGCGTTCCGCCTGCGCGGGCTGCATCCGGACATCGTGCTGGAAGCGATCGACGCCGACGTGATCAAGACCTATGTGGAATTGGGCCTGGGCGTCGGCATCATGGCGGATATCGCGTTCAACGCCGAGCGCGACCGCCATTTGCGCGCCATGCCGGTCGGCCACCTGTTCGGCAGCAACGTGACGCGGGTCGCGCTGAAACAGGGCGCCTATTTGCGCAGCTATGTGTATACGCTCGTCGAACTGCTGTCGCCGAGCATGAACCGCAAGCTGATCGAACAGGCGCTCAAGGGCGAACACGAAACCTACGAACTTTGATATCACCATCGCTTCTTGCTACGGAGACCTCTCGATGACGTCGTATAAGAAAAAATTCAGCGGCCTCGCCGCTTTTGGTTTTGGCGCGCTCCTGCTCGCCACCGCTGCACACGCCGATATCAAGGTCGGCATCGATCTGTCGAGCACCGGTCCCGCGGCCGTGATCGGCATCACCAGCAAGAACGCGATGCTGATGTGGCCCGCCACGATCGCCGGCCAGAAAGCCGACTACATCTTCCTCGACGACGCCTCCGACCCCGGCGCCGCCGTGCGCAACATCCGCAAGCTGATCAACGAAGACCACGTGGACGTGATCGTCGGCCCGAACATCACGCCGGCCGCAATGGCCGCGCTCGATCCGGTCGCCGAGAGCCAGACGCCGATGATCACGCTGATCGGCTCGGCCAGCGTGGTCGAGCCGCAGGAAGGCAAGAAGGTGTGGGCCTACAAGATGGCGCAGACCGACAGCGCAATGGCCGACGTGATGACGCGCTACATGTCGAACCACAACGTGAAGACGGTGGGCTTCATCGGTTTCGCGGACGGCTACGGCGAAAGCTGGCTCAACGAATTCAGCAAGTTCGCGGCGCTGCGCCATATTCAACTGGTCGCCACCGAGCGGTATAACCGCACCGACGCGAGCGTCACCGGCCAGATTCTGAAGCTGATGGCCGCCAAGCCCGACGCGATCCTGATCGCCGGCGCCGGCACGCCGACCGTGCTGCCGCAACGCACGCTGATCGAGCGCGGCTTCAAAGGCCCGATCTACCAGACGCACGGCATCGCCACGCCGGAGTTCATCAAGCTGGGCGGCAAGGACGTGGAAGGCACGCTGTTCCCGACCCAGCCGGTCGTGGTGGCGCGCACGCTGCCGGCCGATCATCCGGCGAAGAAGGCGGCGCTCGCCTTTACGAACGAATATGAAGCGAAGTACGGCGCGGGCAGCGTGACGCAGTTCGCGGGCGATGCAGCCGGCGTGTACCCGCGCTTGCAGGACGCCGTGGCGCGCGCGCTGAAGACGGCGCAGCCAGGCACGCCGGCCTTCCGAGCCGCGCTGCGTGACGAACTGGAGCATGCGCATGAGTTGGTCGTGCCGAACGGCGTGGTCAACACGAGCCCGAAGGATCACGTGGGGCTGGATCAGCGCGCGAGCGTGATGGGCACTATCAAGAACGGCAAGTTCGTTTATTTGAGCCAGTAAGCCAACTCGCCCACATTCGGCGTTCGTCGTTCTTCCCGATGTTTTGTTCGGGGTGAACCTCCTTACTGGTTCTGATCAGTTCGAACGCCGACAGTCAGGCGCGCGGCGTATTACTGTTAAAGTGGATAGCTTCAATTAGCCGTTTCCCCCACCATGCGCACCACCCGAGCCATCCACGCCGTCGAGCGGTTGAAAACCCGCAGCGGCAATCCGCAGTTCGCCGCGATCAGCCTGTCCGGCGGCCTGTTTTACCTGGTCGACAAATCGAGCGGCACGGACAAGAAGGTCTCCGATCCGCTGACGCTCGACGACTTCGTCAAATTCGTCGACGCTTTCGGGCCGCCGAAGCCACGCAAAGCGAGCAAGCTCGATATCGCGTTCGAAGAGCAACTCAAGAAGAGCAAGGGCGGTTGAGCGACGCGGCGAATCCCACTCTCCCCGCCACGACATACAGCCGCCTCAAGCGCTACGCGCTATCTCGCGCCACTGCCCATCCGCCGCGCTGCTCGCGAGCATGGCGTCGATAAACCGCAGCCCCGCCACACCGTCCTCCACCGTCGTGAGCAACAGGCTTTCGGCGGGCAACGCGCACCCCGCATCCAACGCTTCGATCTGCAACGCCGCGTCTTTGTACAACTGGGCAAACGCCTCCAGATAACCTTCAGGATGTCCCGACGGCACGCGGGTCGCATGGGCCGCAATCGCGCTCGTCACGCGCCCTCGTGTCAGGCGCACAGCCGAACCACCCAATGGCGTGAACCACAATTCATTGGGATGCTCCTGATCGAAGGTCAGACTAGCTTTCGTCCCATACACCCGCAAACGCAAGGCGTTTTCCGCGCCGCTCGCCACCTGGCTCGCCCATAGCATGCCGCGCGCGCCATTCGGATAACGCAGCATCGCCTGCACATGATCGTCGATGCGGCGGCCCGGCACAAAGGTATGCACTTCCGCCGCGAGCGCATTTGGCGTCATACCCGTGACGAACGCAGCAAGGTGATACGCATGCGTGCCGATATCGCCGAGACATCCGGCCGGGCCCGCTAACGCAGGATCCGTGCGCCAGCCCGCCTGCTTGTTCGTGCCGCTCGTTTCGATCGGCTCCGCCAGCCAGTCCTGCGCGTATTCGACCTGCACGACGCGTATCTCGCCCAACTCGCCGCTTTCGATCAACTCGCGGGCATGACGCACCAGCGGATAGCCGGAGTACGTATGCGTCAATGCAAACAACCTGTTCTTCTCGCGAGCCAGCTTCGCCAGCGCCTCGCCTTCCGCCAGCGAGATCGCCAGCGGCTTGTCGCACACAATGTGAATACCGGCTTCGAGAAACGCCGTCGCGACCGGCGCGTGCAGATGATTCGGCGTGACGATCGCCACCGCGTCGATGCCGTCGTCGCGCGCGGCCTCGGCGCGCGCCATCTCGCGCCAGTCCGAATAGCTGCGCGCAATCCCGGCCTCATCGGCACTCGCTTGCGCGCGCTGCGGATCGGACGACAGCGCGCCCGCAACCAGTTCGAAACGGTCGTCGAGCCGTGCCGCGATCCGATGCACCGCGCCGATGAACGCGCCCTGTCCGCCGCCGACCATGCCCAGCCTGAGCCTTCGTTGTGGCATCACCCTCACTCCTTTTGCGATCGCTCGCCGTCAGATGCCGAGCACGCGCTTTAACTGCGCGGCGTCGACGCCGCTGCCGGCGAAATCATCGAATGCATGCTCGGCCACTCGGATGATGTGCCGGCGAATGAACTCCGCGCCTTCGCGTGCGCCATCGTGTGGATGCTTCAGCGCGCATTCCCATTCGAGCACCGCCCAGCCGGGGAAATCGTACTGCGCCATCTTCGAGAAGATCGCGCCGAAATCGATCTGCCCATCGCCGAGCGATCTGAAGCGCCCCGCGCGTTCGACCCAGCCGCTGTAGCCGCCATACACGCCTTGCTTGCCGGTCGGACGAAACTCCGCGTCCTTCACATGGAACGCCTTGATGCGCTCGTGATAAATGTCGATGAACGCAAGGTAGTCGAGCTGCTGCAAAACGAAATGACTCGGGTCGTACAGGATGTTGGCGCGCGCATGCTGCTTCACCGCGTCCAGAAAACGCTCGAAGGTCACGCCGTCGTGCAGGTCCTCACCGGGATGCAGTTCATAGCACACGTCGACGCCGGCGGCGTCGAACGCATCGAGAATGGGCGTCCAGCGGCGCGCGAGTTCATCGAACGCGGCCTCGACCAAACCTGCCGGACGCTGCGGCCACGGATAGAGATACGGCCACGCCAACGCGCCGGAAAACGACACGTGCGTGCTCAACCCCAAACGCTGCGAGGCCTTCGCCGCCAGCTTCATCTGGTCGATCGCCCACTGCGTGCGCGCGGCCGGATCGCCTCGCACATGCGGCGCGGCAAAGCCGTCAAACAAGGTGTCATAGGCCGGATGCACGGCGACGAGTTGCCCTTGCAGATGCGTCGAGAGTTCGGTGATCGTCACGCCCGCGTCGTCCGCGACCTCGCGCAACTCGTCGCAATACGTCTGACTCGCCGCCGCCTGTTCGAGATCGATCAGGCGGCTGTCGCACGGCACCTGAATCCCCTTGAAGCCAAGACCCGCAGCCCACTCGGCAAGATGCGCGAGGTTGTCGAACGGCACCTCGTCGCCCATGAACTGGGCGAGAAAGATCGCCGGCCCTTTGATGGTTTTCATCGTACGGTTCCTCGAACGAGGGCGCGCTCGCCGTGCCGCTGCCGCAGAAAGTCCGGCTCAGGCCCGGTGGCGCGCCCCGGATGCTCAGGTCAGAACGGCGAGTCCGGGAAATAGAACTGCTGCGCGTTTTCCTTCGTGATCAGCACCGACGGAATGATCGTGGTGGCCGGCAGCTTCTCGCCCTTCAGACGCGCTTCGGCGGTGAGCTTGATGGCGTCGTAGATGAACTTCGGCGAGTACGACACGTCGGCCTTGATCATCGGCGCGCCGTCCATCACATTCTTCACCATGCCCTTCGACCCCGCGCCGCCGAACACGATCTTGATGTCCGTGCGCTTGGCCTGCTCGATCGCCTTGATCACGCCGACGGCCATGTCGTCGTCCGCGGCCCAGACGGCGTCGATATGCTTGAAGCGCGTCAGGTAATCCTGCATGACCTTGAAGGCGTCGTCACGATTCCAGTTCGCGTACTTGGCGTCGAGGATCTTGATGTTCGGATACGCCTTCAGCACACCGGTAAACGCGGTCCAGCGTTCGTTGTCGAGCGTCGTCGGAATGCCTCGCAGTGCAACGATATCGCCCTTGCCGTCGAGCGCTTTCGCCAGATACTCGGCGGGAATCTTGCCGAACGCGGTGTTGTCACCGGCCACGTACGCATCCTGCGCGCTGGTGTCGGTCAGGCCGCGATCCACCACCGTCACGTACACGCCCTTCTTCTTCACCTGCGCAACCGGCTGCGTGAGCGAGGCCGATTCGAACGGGAAGATCACGAGCGCATTGATCTTGTTGACCGTCACGAGATCCTGCAACTGGTTCGCCTGTTCGGGCGCGCCGGCCGCGGTCTTGACGATCACTTTCAGATCGGGATGCGCCTTCTCCAGATCAGTCTTGGCCTTGTTCGCCCACCAGACGATGCCGCCCGTGAAGCCGTGATCGGCTGTCGGAATCGCAACGCCCAATATGACTTTTTCATCGGCACGCGCAATATTCGCCGTGCCCAGTATCCCCAACGCCAGCATGCCGGCGCCGACCGCTCGAATGACCTGCTTCATGGTTGTGTCTCCTTTTGTGAGGCGTTCATGCGCCCCGATTTTCAACTCACCGTGATTGCAAATTTGAAGCGCAATTTGAAGCGCCACCGCTACCGCCGTCCACGTTGTACGAACGCGACGAAGATAATCACCACACCCTGCACCGCCGCGTTCAGATACACGCTGATGATGCTGGTCAGATTCAGAATGTTCGCGATCACCGAAAGCAGAATCGCGCCGATCACCGTGCCGATCACGCGGCCTTCGCCGCCCTTGAGCGCGGTGCCGCCGACCACCACCGAGGCGATCGCCTCGAGTTCCCACAGCAAACCGGTCGTCGGCGTGGCCGAGCCGAGCCGCGGCACGTACAACACGGTGGCGACGCCCACGCAGATGCCGAGCAGCACGTACGTGACGATCTTCACGGTATCGACGCGAATCGCCGCATAACGCGCGACCTGTTCATTCGAACCGATCGCCTGCACGTGACGGCCGAACGCGGTGCGGTTGAGAATCAGCGCGCCGCCCGCCGCCACCACGAGGAACACCCAGATCGGCACCGGCACGCCGAACAGGCTCGCGTAATACACCGGGCCGTACAGATCGGATAACGAGTTATCGAGCGTCAGCGCGCCGCCGTCGGCGAGCCAGGTGAGCACCGCGCGAAAGATGCCCAGCGTGCCGAGCGTGACGATGAATGGCTCGATGCGCCCTTTGGTGATCAGCAAGCCGTGCGCACAGCCGAACAGGCTGCCGAGCACCAGCGCGCCCACGATGCCGAGCGTGAGAATCATCAGCGGCGGAAACGAGTGTCCGCCGACGCCCGCCGCGAGTCCGTTCATCAGCCAGATCATGCTGCCCGCGATCAGCGCCGCCATCGAGCCGACCGACAGATCGATGCCGCCCGAAATGATCACGAAGGTCATGCCGACCGCGATGATCCCGATGAACGACGTACGCGTGAGCACGTTCATCATGTTGTCGACAGTGGCGAAATCGCGGTTGAGCAGCGTGCCGATCACGCACAGCGCGATGAGTCCGACGAGCGGCCCGAGCGCATACAGTCGATGCGCGAAGCGCAACGCGCGGCCGGATTGCACGGCTTCAGTGGGTGCCGGTCGCATGGGCGATCAACTCCTCTTCGGTCAGATGTTCGAGCGTGAGCGTGGCTTGCAGGCGTCCTGCGCGCATCACGGCGACGCGGTGGCACAGGCCGATCAGCTCGATCAGTTCGGATGAAATGACGATCACCGCGCGGCCCTGCGCGGCGAGACGATGAATCAGAAAATAGATGTCGCGTTTCGCGCCGACATCGACGCCGCGCGTCGGCTCGTCGAGCACGATCACGTTCGGGTCGGGCTGCAGGAACTTGGCGAGCGCGAGCTTCTGCTGATTGCCGCCGGATAGCATGCGCGCGCGGCTCGACAGGTCGCCGGTGCGGATGCCGAATTCGCTCACGGCTTTGGTCAGCGCGGCGCGTCCCGCTTTCATGTCGAGCAACGGATGCGCGTAACGTTCGAGCGTCATCAGCGTGACGTTGTCCTGCAGGCTCAGGTTCACGTGCAGGCCTTTGCCCTTGCGGTCCTCGCTGAGATACGTGATGCCGTGGCGCATTGCGTCGCGCGGGCTTTTCAGATCGGCGGGACGGCCGGCAACTTCAATGCGGCCCGCCGTGCGCTTGCGCAAACCGATGATCGCTTCGAACGCCTCGGTGCGGCCCGCGCCCACCAGTCCCGCGAAACCGAGCACTTCGCCGGCGCGCACGTCGAAGCTCAGGTCTTCCACCCAATCCGGCACGGCGAGCCCGTCCACCTTCAACGCGAGCGGCGCGTCGGCGGACACGGTGATCTTCTCGGGAAACATGTCCGACAGCTCGCGCCCGACCATCAGGTTCGCCATCTGCTGGCGCGCGAGTCCCGCGGTTTCGCCGCGCGCGACGAAGCGGCCGTCGCGCATCACGATCACCTCGTCGGTGATGCGCTCCACTTCGTCCAGCTTGTGCGAGATGTAGATGATGGTCACGCCGTCGGCCTTGAGCTTCGCCATCAGCGTGAAGAGGCGCTCGGTCTCGGACGGCGTGAGCGTGGCCGTCGGCTCGTCCATGATGAGCAGCCGCGCGCGGCGCGACAGCGCCTTGGCGATCTCCACCATCTGCTTTTCCGCGACGATCAATTCGCGCACCTTCCTGTCTGGCGCTTTTTCCAGACCGACTTGCGCAAGAAAACGCGCGGCCTCGGTATTCATCGCGGCGTCGTCGACGAACCAGCCGCGCTTTTTTTCATGACCGAGATACATGTTCTGCGCGATCGTCAGATGCTCGGCGAGATTGAACTCCTGGTGGATCAGCACGATGCCTTGCGCTTCGGCGTCGCGCGAACCGATGAACTGATGCGCGCGGCCATCGACCAGCAAGGTGCCCGAGGTGGCGGTTTCGTAGCCGGCGAGGATTTTCATCAGCGTGGATTTGCCGGCGCCGTTCTCGCCGAGCAGACCGTAGATGCGCCCCGGCGCCAGCTCGAAGCTCACGCCGTGCAGCACACGCACGGGCCCGAAGTCTTTGCGGATGTCGTCGAAACGGATCGCGAGGCTCATGGTTCAGGCGCTCCCGCGAATCACGAGCCGATGCGGCAGCAGCACGCCCGGCACGTTCGCCAACGGATTGGCGAGCCGCTGCAGCAACAGGCGCGCGGCGGTTTCGCCCAGCTCGCGCATGGGTTGCGCGATGGTGGTGAGCGGCGGATCGATCTGCGCGGCGAGCGAGATATCGTCGAAGCCGACCACCGCGATGTCGTCCGGCACGCGCTTGCCGACGCTGCGCAAGCCGTGGATCACGCCGATCGCGAGCGTATCGGAGACCGCGAAAATCGCGCTCGGCGCCTGCGGCTGATTCATCAGCGTGGCCGCGGCCGACGCGCCCGCTTCATAGTCGAGGCTGTTCAGGTTCATGCGCCAGCGTTCGTCCGGCGTGATGCCCGCTTCGGTCAATGCGTCCAGATAGCCCTGCTGACGCTGCCGCGCATAGAGGTAATCGACATCGGAATTGATGAGGCCGATGCGGCGGTGGCCGCGCGCGAGCAGATGCCGGACGGCGTCGCCCGCGGCGCGGTAGTTGTCGATGCCCACGTACGGCACGCCCATCGCCGGGTCGAACTCGCAGCACGCGACCCACGGCAGCGCGCTGGAGGCCTCGCCGAGCGCCTGCTGGATGGTGGCCGGGTCGAGACAGATGGCACCGTCCGCGCGGCGCCGCCGCAGCAGATCGAAATAGCTGCGCTCGCGGCCCGGATCGGCGCCGGTGTCGCACAGCAGCATGAAGTAGCCGTGCTGGCGCGCCACGCTGTCGATGCCGCGCACGATTTCCGCATAGAAAGGATTGCCCACGTCCGGGACCATGGTCAGCAGCAGCCGGCTCTCGGCGGTGCGCAGGTTGCGCGCGAGTTCGTTGACGCGGTAGCCGCTTGCATCGATGGCGGCCAGCACCTTGTCGCGCGTGGCGGGCCGCACGTTCTCGTGGCCGTTCAGCACGCGCGACACCGTGGCCACCGAGACGCCCGCCTGCTCGGCCACGCCGGCAATCGAAATGCCATCGGCCGCGCCGCGCAACGGCTTGACGCCGGGCTGGGGATGCGCCGCGGACACCGCTGACGGAGCCTTGGTGGACGACGATCTGGACAAGTGAACTCGCCTCAAAAATGTAATCGATTACATTTTTGAGCGATAGACACCGGAAGCGCAAGGACAGATCGCTAGGGATTAACACGGGGGGCGACGTGATCCGGCTGGTGACACGCTCCGGCCTGGCGATGGTCGTGCCCTGCCCGCGAGGGCGCGGATCGGCACCGTCATTTGGTACAATCCCGCAGTTACCCTGACGGGCCTTGCGCGCCGAGTCGCGCTGCGCGGCCGACGTTAGTGGCTGATAGCAAACCCAGCAAAACCCCGCAAAACTCGCCAAACCATACAGCCGAACCCACCATGAACATCGAGCAAGCGCGTTTCAACATGATCGAACAGCAGATCCGCCCCTGGGAAGTGCTCGACCAGGACGTGCTGAATCTGCTCTCGATCGTCAAGCGTGAAAACTTCGTCCCCGCCGTGTATCGCGAGCTGGCCTTCGTCGACTTCGAAGTGCCGCTGCCGGCCGGCCAGCACATGCTGGCCCCGCGTGTCGAAGCGCGCGTGCTGCAGGAACTGGCGGTGAAGAAACACGAAAGCGTGCTCGAAATCGGCGCGGGTTCGGGTTACATGGCCGCGTTGCTCGCGCACCGCGCACAGCACGTGCTGACGGTCGACATCGAACCGGAACTGGCGGAACTGGCGAAAACCAACCTGATCGCCAACGGCGTGCTGAACGCCGAAGTCACCACCGGCGACGCCGCACGCGGCTGGGCCGGCGCAGCGCCGTACGACGTGATCTGCGTGTCGGGCGGCCTGCCGGTGCTGCCGCAGGAAATGCTCGACCATCTGAAAATCGGCGGCCGTCTGGCGGCGTTCGTCGGCACCGCGCCGGTCATGAAGGCGCAGATCATCACGCGTATCGACGAGAAGCAATACCGCATTGCCGACGTGTTCGAAACGTATGTCGAGCCGCTCATCAACGCCGTGCAGCCGTCGCGTTTCAAGTTCTGATTAACACGCTCCGGACGGGCGGCACCCCCGCCGTCCTCTGAACTGGATGTTCTGCTGATGCAAAATCTGACCGCTCCGGCGCTCGCCGAATGGCTTGCCGATACTTCGCGTCCCGCGCCCGTGCTGCTCGACGTGCGCGAGCCGTGGGAAATCCAGACGGCGTCGATCGCCGGCGCAGTGTTGATTCCGATGCGTGAGATTCCCGCGCGCAGCGAAGAACTCGACGACGACGCGCAAATCGTCTGCGTCTGCCATCACGGCGCGCGCAGCGCCCAGGTCGCGATGTTCCTCGAGTCGCGCGGCCATACCAACGTCTTCAATCTGCAAGGCGGGATCGACGCGTGGTCGCGTCAGGTCGATCCGTCCGTTCCGACCTACTGATCGCCCGGCGGCAATGACGCGCTAGCAGGCGCCGGTCCTCCTGGCCGCTCTGGCGTTTGCCTGCCGCGCGCTTCGCACACTAGCCGCGCAGGCAGTCGGCTTCCGCCAGCTCTACGACGAAGCCGTCTCCAACGACGCGCAACTGCAAAGCGCACGCGCTTCGCTCGCCGCCAACAGCGAAGAGTTGTCGCTCGCGCGCGTCAAACTGCTGCCGCAAGTCTCGGCGTCATCCGGGTGTTGCGGCTAAAGGCGCTGCGGGCAAGGTTGGGCGGCAAGTGATGTCGGATGGGGGTCGTGCGGTAGGTGCTGTGCGCTTGCGGCCTTCGCTTCTCTTCCTGGCTTTTGTTTACTGCTTTCCGTCCTTTGGCTCTCAGGCGCTTTTCTCGCTCCGGACGCTCTGGCGCAAGCTTGCCGCGCGGCTCGCACCCAGTTCAACTAGCGCCTCTGCACGCCCCTTCAGCAGAACACTAACGGCCAGCTTTCGTTGCGCCGCTTCTCGCCTTCGCTTCCGAAATTTCATACGGTTTCCTGAGCATCGCACAGGCACCATGCTTCCGACCTTTTTGGGGAGCCATGTGATGAGATTTTTGAAGATCGCGATGCTGGCCGCAACCTTGTTGCCGCTCGCGTCGCATGCAACCCTGGGCCGTGCGCCGTCCACAGGCGCATCGTCGGCGACCCTGCTGCGCGCCACGCCGCAATCCGCCGCCGCGACGCCCGCGGCTCAACCCGCGAACGCAGCGCCCTACTCCATGCGCCAGTCGGTCGACGCCAACGGCGTCACCATCCGCGAATACGTGCTGCTTCAGAACGTCGTGTTCGCGGTCAAGTGGAACGGACCGATCCGTCCGGACATGACGGCGCTGCTCGGCAGCTACTTTCCCAACTTCGTGAACGCCGGGCAGAGCCATACAGCCGGTACAGGGCCGCTTATCGACGGCAACGACGACTTTCGCATCGAGTCCGCCGGCCGCATGGGACGCTTCAGCGGCATGGCGTGGCTGCCGCGCCTGATGCCCGCCGGCGTGCGGCCTGGCGATCTGAAATAAGGCCTGCGTCGAGCGATGAGAAAACGGAACATGAAGACATTGAAAAAGACGCTATGGGTCGCCGCGGCCATTGCGGGCATCGCGCTTTCCGCATGCGGCGGTGGCGGAGGCTCGAGCGGCAACCAGAGCGGCAACTCCGTCGGCTGGAACGCCACGCCAGACTGGATCCCGCCGCCGGGTGGTTCCGGCGATTCCGGTAGCTCGACCAATTCATCCACTCCTGCTACCGGCGAGAACACCGTGCCGGTCCGCGTCGATAAGTCGACGGGCAACGTCAACCGGCTTCTCGCGTCAATCAAGGTTTGCGTGCCGGGCACACAAGGCGCGCCCCAGTGCGTGACCGTCGACAACATGCTGGTGGACACCGGCTCGACCGGCGTGCGCATTTCAGCCCGCGCGATACCCACGCTGGCCCCTCTGCTGCTTACCCAGGCCGGGGCGGTAGACGACAAGGTCGGCTCGGCGCCGATTGCCGAGTGCGCGCCGTTCGCATCGGGCTATACGTGGGGTTCGGTCAAGCGCGCCGATATCACGATCGGCAGCAAGACAGCGAGCAATATTCCGATCCAGGTGGTTTCCGATGGCGCTTTCTCCACGCCGCCCGACTGCATTGCGCACAACGGCGGCGACCTGGGCAGATCCCTTGACGTGATGGGAGTGAGCGGCATTCTCGGCATCGACAACTTCACGGGCGATTCCCTGGATGCCCTGACCAAGGCGGTGCCCGGTCTTTACTACTATTGCCCTTCGCAAAATAGCTGCGTCAGCACGCGCATGCTCGCTAGCAAAGAGGTTATGAATCCGGTCGCCGCATTCGCCACGGACAACAACGGCATGGTCATCCGTCTGCCGGCCGTGCCGGCCGCTGGCCAGGCAAGCGTGACGGGCCAGTTGGTGTTTGGCGTCGGCACCCAGCAGAACAATACCTTGCCGGCAAATGCCACTGTCATTGCGTTGGACAAGTACGGTGCGTTCACGACTCAGTACAAGGGGCAGGTGTTCAACCAAAGCGTGATCGATAGCGGCACCCTCAGCTACGCGTTCCCGGATAACACGATTCCATATTCCGTTCTCGACCTGTACACGCCGGCGAGCTCGTTGAATCTGAGCGCGACGATCGAGCCGAACAACGGATCAAACGCGCCGCTGCAGATGCCCTTTTCGATCGACAACGCCAACACGCTGATGGCAAGCGGAAATGCAGCGTTCATCAACATCGGCCAGTACTTTTCGAATGGTGAAGACAACATGTTCCTGTGGGGACTGCCGTTCTTCTATGGCCGCGATGTCTACAACGTGATTGGCAATGCCAAGGTCGGCAAACTAACAGGACCATTCGTCGCGTTCTGACGACTGGCCGCATGGCCGGGCCAGGAGACGCTGCACACCAGCAGCGTCTCCTCAAGCCATTTCCGATTTTTCATTGAGACTTTTCCGGCACTCCCAATAAAGCCCCGCTGGCACCATGTTCCGACCTGTTTTCTGGAGCATGGTGATGAATTTTGTGAAAGTCGCGCTGGGCATTGCGAGCATGTTGCCACTCGCTTCTTATGCGGCATTGGGCGGTGCGCCGGGTATGGGCGCGGCCTCGCAGTCGTTGCTGCGATCGGCGGTTTCTCTCGACACGCCCGCAGCTACCACGCCTTATACGATGCGCGCGACGTATGGCGCTGGCGGCGTCACGATTCATGAATACGTCCTGCCCAGCAATGTGGTGTTTGCCGTCACCTGGCAAGGTCCGGTGCGCCCGGACATGAGCGCGCTGCTCGGCAGCTACTTTCCCAATTTCACGAATGCCGCGGCTGAGCGTGCGCGCGGTGTCGGCCCGATGATCGAACACAACGGCGATTTCCATATCGAGTCGGCCGGCCGAGCCGGCCGCTTTTTCGGCAAGGCGTATCTGCCACGCCTGGTTCCCGTCACCGTTCGCGTGGAGCAACTGCAATGAAGCGGCGCGCGGATTTATCCAACTCACTAAACATGACGACTTTGAACAAGACGCTTTGCTGCGCGCTTCTGGGTGCCAGCGTGGTGCTGTCTGCTTGTGGCGGCGGTGGTAGTGGCGATGATGGCAGCGCCAATGCGGCGAAGAATAGCGATAAGCCGGCAGCGGGGTCGATAGGGATACCGCCGGCTTCTCCGTCGGGCGCGAGTGGTGCGACTACGCCTACGCCTACGCCTACGTCTACTCCAACTCCGACGCCAACGGCGGCTCCGACGCCTGCGCCGAGTCCTGCGCCTGCACCTGCACCTGCACCTGCACCTGCTTTGAATCCTGCGGCGACGCCAATTCCAACGCCGACTCCAACACCGACGCCAACACCAACACCAACTCCAGCACCGACTCCGACTCCAGCACCGACTCCACCCCCCACCTCCAACACCGTCCCCATCACCATCGAACGATGGATGGGCAACTACGCGAACATGCCGTACGTAACCGCCACGATCTGCTTCCCTGGCGTACAGGGTAGCAATCAATGCGCGACGGTCGATCACATGCAACTCGACACCGGCTCGGTCGGCGTGCGCGTGCTCGGCAGCGCGTTGGGTTCCGCACTTGCTGCCCGCCTGCCGACGCAAACAGGCGCCACCGACGACCCAACCGGCAACGCGTCGATCGCCGAATGCGCCGTGTTCGGCTCGGGCTACACGTGGGGATCCATCAAGCGCGCCGACGTCACGATCGGCGGCAAGACAGCAGGCAACATGCCGCTGCAAGTGATTGCCGACGGCCAGTACTCGACGCCGTCGGACTGCCAGTCGCGCGGCGTCTCTAACCTCGGTTCGGCAACGGCACTCGGCGCCAACGGCGTGATCGGCATCGGCCCTGCACAGCGCGATTTCCCCGCGGCGGCGCAGACCGTACTGCCATCGGCTTACTACTACTGCACGTCGGCGACGTCATGCGCGAATACACGTGTTCCGCTCGACACGCAGGTCATGAATCCGGTCGCGGATTTCACGTCCGACAACAACGGCACGATCATCCGTCTGCCTGCGCTACCCGCGGGCGGCCAGGCAAGCGTCACGGGTGAACTGGTGTTCGGCATCGGCACGCAGAAGAACAACGCCATGCCCTCGCAGCCGAACATTCTCGCGCTCGACCAGTACGGCTATTTCTCGACCACGTACAAGGGCAACACGTTCAGCAGCGCCATCGACAGCGGGTCGAACGCGAACATCTTCGCGGACTACACGGTTCCCTTTTCCGGCGACTGGTACGTGCCGGCCACCACGCTCAGCCTGTCCGCGATTTTGACAGGCGTCGACAAGGCCGCCCCGTCCGTCAACGTGCCATTCTCACTGGCTAACGGCTGGAATCTGATGGCAAATCAGTACGCGGCCTACGACAGCCTCGGTTCGCCATCGGCCGGCATGTTCATCTGGGGCTTGCCGTTCTTCTTCGGCCGCAGCGTGTACACCGCGATCAACAACGTGATGATCGGCAAGCAACCGGGGCCATTCATCGCTTTCTGATCGAACGCACGCTCAGCAAAAAAGCCGGCGTCTCACGACGTCGGCCTTTTTGCGTTCCGAACAAAAGCGCTGCTATTTACTCCACCTCTTTCAACACCTCCGCCACCGTCCCAAAGATCTCCTCGATCTGCGCTTCATCGACGATCAGCGGCGGCGAGAACGCCAGAATGTCGCCCGTATAGCGCGTCAACACGCCCTTCTCAAAACAGCGCACGAAGACATCATAAGCGCGAGCCCCAGGCGCACCTGAACGCGACGCCAACTCCACCCCACCCACGAGCCCAAGATTGCGCACATCGATCACATGACGCTCGCCTTGCAGCTTATGGATCGCCTTCTCAAACACTGGCGCCATCCGCGCGGCCTGTTCGAACAATTGATCACGCTCATACAGATCGATCGTCGCGCACGCCGCGGCCGCGGCGATCGGGTGCCCTGAGTACGTGTAGCCGTGAAACAGCTCGATGCCGGCCGGCGCGCCGTTCACGATCGAATCGTGAATCTTCGCGCTCGCCGCCACCGCGCCCATCGGCGCGGCCGCATTGTTGGTGCCCTTGGCCATGGTCAGCATGTCGGGCGTGACGCCGAAGTACTGCGCGGCGAACGGCGCACCCAGCCGCCCCCACCCGGTGATCACTTCATCGAAGATCAGCAGGATGCCGTGCTTGTCGCAGATTTCCCGCAGCCGCTGCAAATAGCCTCGCGGCGGAATCAGCACGCCCGTGGAACCGGCTACCGGCTCGACGATTACCGCGGCAATCGTCGAAGCATCGTGCAGCGTGACGAGCCGCTCGAGTTCATCGGCGAGATGCGCGCCCCAACCTGGCTGTCCTTTCGAAAACGCCGCTTCCTTGATGTTCAAGGTATGCGGGAGGTGATCGACCGATGGCAGCAGGCCGCCCGAAAACGCCTTGCGGTTCGGTGCGATGCCACCCACCGAAATGCCGCCGAAGCCCACGCCGTGATAACCGCGCTCGCGTCCGATGAACCGCGTGCGCTGCCCTTCGCCACGCGAGCGGTGATACGCCAGCGCGATCTTCAGCGCGGTATCGACGGCTTCCGAGCCCGAGTTCACGAAGAAGATGTGCTTGAGATCGCCCGGCGTATGCCGCGCGATTTTTGTCGCGGCCTCGAAGGCCTTCGGATGCCCCATCTGAAAGGTCGGCGCGAAGTCCATTTCAGCCGCCTGCGCCTGCACGGCGGCCACGATCTCGTCACGGCAATGGCCCGCGTTGACGCACCACAGCCCGGCCGTGCCATCGAGGATGCGCCGCCCATCGTGCGACGTGTAGTACATCCCCTTCGCGCTCGCCAGCAACCGTGGCGCGCTCTTGAACTGGCGGTTCGCCGTGAAAGGCATCCAGAACGCGGACATATCGGGTGGCTTGACGCCGGCGCGCTCATTCATGTCGTGTCTCCTCGCGTGAGTAGACTTTCAGTGTAGGCACAGCGCGGCCCATGCACAAAGGGGCGGCGGCCATGCACCGCTGACGCCCGCTGGCGGACACGCGCGCTTCGTTGCGGCGCGGCACGCACCCGAACGAGGCGAAGCGGCCGGTCCTGCACCAATTCTGCGCCGCATTACGCATAAGCCGGCCGAGTCACAGCCGCGCTGCAGCATGCACTGCACGCCGTTCACGTCGAATTTACTGCATGGCATGTGCCTTGCAGTACACAAGCGGCAAGTCATGCGGGATAAGCCCTGCTGACTGAAATCGACGCCCATAAACAGTCACCATCAATGGCAAGGGGATATACATGAAACGTCGCAGTCTGTTGAAGTTCGGCTCCATGTCGGGCGCGCTGGCGCTTGCAGGTCAGGTTCCTTTTGCGCAGGCGCAGTCCGGCAGCGGTCCGATCAAGGTGGGTATTCTGCATTCGCTGTCGGGCACGATGGCGATCTCGGAGACCTCGCTCAAGGACACCGCGTTGATGACCATTGCGGACATCAACAAGAACGGCGGCGTGATGGGCCGTCAACTGGAGCCGGTGGTGGTCGACCCGGCGTCGAACTGGCCGCTCTTCGCTGAAAAAGCGCGTCAGCTGATCACGCAGGACAAGTGCGCCGTGGTGTTCGGCTGCTGGACCTCGGTGTCGCGGAAATCGGTGCTGCCGGTGTTCGAGGAACTGAACGGCCTGCTGTTCTACCCGGTGCAATACGAAGGCGAGGAAATGTCGCGCAACGTGTTCTACACGGGCGCGGCGCCGAACCAGCAGGCGATTCCGGCGACCGAATACCTGATGAGCGCGGAAGGCGGCGGCGCCAAGCGCTTCTTCCTGTTGGGCACCGACTATGTGTACCCCCGCACGACCAATAAGATCCTGCGCGCGTTCCTCAAGTCGAAGGGCGTGCAGGAAGCCGATATCCAGGAGGTCTACACGCCGTTCGGCCATAGCGACTATCAGACCATCGTCGCGAACATCAAGACGTTCTCGCAAGGCGGCAAGACCGCGGTGATCTCGACGGTGAACGGCGACTCGAACGTGCCGTTCTACAAGGAGCTGGGCAACCAGGGGCTGAAGGCGTCGGACGTGCCGGTCGTCGCGTTCTCGGTCGGCGAGGAAGAACTGCGCGGTATCGATACGAAGCCGCTGGTCGGCAACCTGGCCGCATGGAACTACTTCATGTCGCTGCGCAACCCGGCCAACGAGAAGTTCAAGAAGCAATGGGCCGCATGGGTCGCGCAGAACAACCTGCCAGGCGGCACCAAGCGCGTGACCAACGACCCGATGGAAGCGACCTTCGTCGGCATCCATTTGTGGAAGCAGGCGGTCGAGAAAGCGAAGAGCACGGACGTCGACAAGGTGCGCGTGGCGATGGTCGGTCAAAGTTTCGCAGCGCCGTCGGGCTTCACGCTGGAAATGGACGGCAATCACCACCTGCACAAACCGGTGATGATCGGCGAAGTGCGTGCCGACGGCCAGTTCAACGTGGTGTGGCGGACCAAGACCGCGATCCGCGCGCAGCCGTGGAGCCCGTTCATTGCCGGCAATTCGAGCAAGCCGGATGTAGTCAGCTCGATCCCGGCGTTCCTGAAGCGCTCGCGCGTCGCCTGACAGGAAGGCGTGCCGCGGCGGCAAAGCTAGCCGCCGTGACATGCCGATGCCATCCCGCGACGGGCGTGCCCACCGCGCCCGCGTTCGTGCCGTGATCCGGCGTCCCGGCGGCACGGCCTTCGCGCGCAGCAACCCGACGGCGCGGCAACGGCGCTTGCCCACATGCCGCGCCGCTCCGCCGGATTTTCTTCAAAGGCCACCATGGCGTTTTCGATCCTCACCTTCACACGACAACGCGCACGAACACTGGCACGACGACTCGCGCGGCGCGGCGTCGCCGGCGTCGCGCTCGTGCTGCTCGCCGGCGCGCCGCTGGCCGCCTTCGCGCTGACGCAAGCCGATGTCGCGCCGCTCGCCGGCGACGATTTCGATGCGAAATCCGCAGCCATCGACAAACTGATCGCCAATCACGACAAGGAATCGATGGCGGTGCTCAAAGCGCTATCCGAAGACAGCGCGCTCGCCACCGACGCGGGCGCCGTGCTGCTGCAGGACGGCGACACCGCGCGCGACGCCGTCACCGGCAAGACCATCGCCGCGGGCGACGCCCAACCGATCACGCTAAACAACCTGCTGCGCTCGAAAGTCGCCGGCGCGTTGTCCGGCCTGCAACTCGATGCACCGGACGTGGCGACGCGTGCCGCCGCAGTCACGGCTCTGTTGCAGAACCCCGATCCGTCGATCAAACCGCTCGTCGACGCGGCTCGCGCGAAGGAAACCGATCCCGTGTTGAAGAAGCGCCTCGACACGCTGTGGGCGATGACGGCCCTGCACGACGCCGATCCGGCCAAGCGCCTCGAAGCCGTGCAACTGGTCGCCGCGCGGCACGACCTCGACATGAACGAACTGCTGCGGCCGCTCGTCGCGAAGAAGCCCGACGGCACCTTCGTGGAAGCCGACGACCGCGTGCGCGCCGCCGCGCAAAGCGGCATCGACGAACTCGATGCGATCCAGCGCCGCAGCCAGATCGCCGGCACGCTGTTCGCGGGCCTGTCGCTCGGCAGCGTGCTGCTGCTCGCCGCGCTGGGTCTCGCCATCACGTACGGGCTGATCGGCGTGATCAACATGGCGCACGGCGAATTTCTGATGATCGGCGCGTACGCGACCTATGTCGTGCAGAACCTGTTTCAGCGCTTCGCGCCCGGCGCATTCGACTGGTATCCGCTGCTCGCCATTCCAGCCTCGTTCGTCGCCGCGGGACTGGTGGGCATCGTGCTCGAACGGCTAGTGCTCAAGCATCTGTACGGCCGTCCGCTCGAAACACTGCTGACCACCTTCGGCATCAGCCTGATCCTGATTCAGGCAACGCGCATGCTGTTCGGCGCGCAGAACGTGCAGGTGGTCAACCCGGCGTGGATGAGCGGCGGCGTCACCGTCTTGCCCAATCTGATCCTGCCGTACAACCGGCTCGCGATTCTCGCGTTCTCGCTGATCGTGGTCGGGATCGCATGGGCCGTGCTCACGAAGACACGCCTCGGTCTCTTTGTGCGCGCCGTCACGCAGAACCGGCGCATGGCGGCCTGCGTCGGCGTGAAGACCGCGCGGGTCGATTCGTATGCGTTCGCGTTCGGCGCGGGCATCGCGGGTCTGGGCGGCTGTGCGCTCTCGCAGATCGGCAATGTCGGACCGGACCTCGGTCAGAGCTACATCATCGATTCGTTCATGGCCGTGGTGCTGGGCGGTGTCGGTCAACTGGCCGGCACGGTGATCGGCGGCTTCGGGCTCGGGCTCATCAGCAAAGCGATCGAACCGTTCTGGGGCGCGGTGCTCGCGAAGATCGCCGTGCTCGTGCTGATCGTGTTGTTCATCCAGAAGCGTCCGCAGGGCATGTTCGCCCTCAAGGGCCGCAGCGCGGAGGCATGATGACATCGGCAACTTCATCGGCTCACGTCGGCGCAACGAGCGGCGGCGCACTGGCCGGCCGCGACCCGCAAGCAGGTTTCGCACTCGGCCTGCCGCCGCGCCCCGCGCTGTTGTCGCGGCGCGCATGGCTCGCGCTGATCGCGTTGATCATCGTCTTCGGCCTGGGCGTGCCGTTCGCCACGCTGGTGGTGCCGGAGACGAGCGCGCTGCATCTGTCCGCCTATGCGACGACGATCACCGGCAAATTCATGTGCTACGCGATCGCGGCGCTCGCGCTCGATCTCGTGTGGGGCTACTGCGGCATTCTGAGCCTCGGCCACGCACTGTTCTTCGCGCTCGGCGGCTACGCGATCGGCATGTATCTGATGCGCTCGATCGGTCACGAAGGCAAATACGGCAGCGACCTGCCCGACTTCATGGTGTTTCTCGACTGGCATCAACTGCCGTGGTACTGGCAAGGCACGCAGCATCTCGGTTACGCACTGCTGCTGGTGGTGCTGGTGCCGGCCGTGGTGGCGTGGGTGTTCGGCTTCTTCACGTTTCGCTCGCGGGTGAAGGGCGTCTATCTGTCGATCATCACGCAAGCCATGACCTTCGCCGCGATGCTGCTGTTCTATCGCAACGAAACGGGGTTCGGCGGCAATAACGGCTTTACCGACTTCAAGCGCATCGGCGGCTTTCCGATCACGCATCCGGGCACGCGCACCGCCCTCTTGCTGATCACCTTCGCGGTGCTGATCCTCGCCTTCCTCGGCGCGCGGGCGATCGTCACTTCGAAGCTCGGCCGCGTCGTGACCGCGGTGCGCGACGGCGAAACGCGTTTGATGTTCCTCGGTTACAGCCCGCTCGCCTACAAGCTGTTCGTGTGGGCCGTGTCCGCCGTGTTGTGCGGCATCGCCGGCGCGCTGTACGTGCCGCAGGTCGGCATCATCAATCCGGGCGAGATGTCGCCGGGCAACTCGATCGAAATGGCGATCTGGGTCGCCGTGGGTGGACGCGGCACCTTGATCGGCCCGATCATCGGCGCCTTCGCGGTGAATGGCGCGAAGAGCTTCTTCACGGCGAACTTCCCTGAATACTGGCTGTTCTTTCTCGGTCTGATTTTCGTGCTGGTCCCGCTGTTCCTGCCGAACGGCATCATGGGACTGATCGAACTCGTGACGCGCAAGAGGAACCGCTCATGAACGAAAACCCGATGGTTCCTGATCTGGCTTTACCGGAAGAACCCGCTGAAACTTCGTTGAGCGGTGTCGCGAGCATGGGGCATGCGGTCGTGCCCGGCGAGATCGACGTGTCGCACGGCACGATCCTGTACCTCGAAGACGTGACCGTGAGCTTCGACGGCTTTCGCGCGCTGAATGCGCTGACCCTGCAGATCGATGCCGGCGAATTGCGTTGCATCATCGGTCCGAACGGCGCCGGCAAAACGACGATGATGGACGTCATCACCGGCAAGACTGAGCCGGATTCCGGCAAGGTGTATCTCGGCCAGTCGATCGACCTGACACGCATGAATGAGCCGTCGATTGCGCGTGCGGGCATCGGCCGCAAGTTTCAGAAGCCCACGGTGTTCGAGCAGCATCCCGTGTGGGAAAACCTCGAACTGGCGATGAAGGCCGACAAGGGCTGGTGGGCCTCGTTACGCGCGCGTCTGGATCGCGAGGCGCAAGCACGCATTGAAGAGACGCTGGCGCTGATCGGTCTGGAGAGCGAAGCGCGGCGCCTTGCCGGCGAGCTGTCACACGGTCAGAAGCAACGGCTCGAAATCGGCATGTTGCTGATGCAGCAGCCGGCGTTGCTGCTGCTCGACGAACCGGCCGCCGGCATGACCGACGACGAAACCATGCAGCTCGCCGAGCTGCTCAATCATCTGCGCGGCACCTGTTCGATGATGGTCGTCGAGCACGATATGGAGTTCGTCGCAGCGCTATCAGGCGAAGCCGGCAAGGTCACGGTGATGGCCGAAGGACGCGTACTCGCTCACGGCACGCTCGACGAAGTGAAGCGCGACGAGACAGTCATCGAGTCTTATCTGGGCCGGTGAAACGGGGCGGTGAAACGGGGCGGTGCAACGGGCCGATGAAACGGGTCGGTGTAACAAAAGGGTCGAACGGACATGCTAGAAGTAGAAAACCTGAACCAGTACTACGGCGGCAGCCACATTCTGCGCGATGTGAAGCTCACCGTGCCCGACGGCAAACTCACCGTTCTGCTCGGCCGCAACGGCGTGGGCAAGACCACGCTGCTGCGCTGCCTGATGGGCGTCGTGCAAACGAAGAGCGGGTCCATCGCCTGGCGCGGTGCGCCGATCACCAAACTGCCCACCTACTCGCGCGTGGAAAAAGGCCTCGCTTATGTGCCGCAGGGGCGCGATATCTTTCCGCGCTTGACCGTCGAAGAAAATCTACTGGTGGGCGCCGCCAGCAAGAAAGCGCCCAAGAAGATCCCGGATCGTATCTACGAACTGTTTCCGGTGTTGAAGGATATGCGCAGCCGCCGCGGCGGGGATCTCTCCGGCGGTCAGCAGCAGCAGCTTGCCATTGGGCGGGCGCTGATGAGCGATCCGCAATTGCTGATTCTCGATGAGCCCACTGAGGGTATCCAGCCGTCGATCATTCAGGATATCGGCCGCACGCTGCGTCAACTGGTCGAGGAAATGGGCATGACGGTGCTGCTCGTCGAGCAGTACTACGACTTCGCCAAGGACATCGCCGATCGGTATTGGGTGATGAGCCGCGGCGAGATCATCGCGGGCGGAGAAGGCACCAATATGGATGCGGATGGCGTGCGGACGTTGATCGCCGTGTGAGCGGCACCTGCAAGCCGGCGTGCTATTCTCGCCGCATCCTGTGGCAACGCCGTTGAGCGTTGCTTGACGTGCGCAGGCACGATTTGCTTTTCTCCGTCTCGTCGCATTCCATTCGCATGTCGCTTCACGAAAATCACGTTACGCTCGCTGCCGCTCAGGCCGGTGCGCATTCGCTATGGCGCGCGCGTCTTGAACTTGGGTTCGTCAAAGATGGCGAACGGACTACGCTCAAGCATCGGTTGCATGATGGGCCGTTGCGGGTTCAAAGGCCGCTTTATCCTGAAGGACAGGGTGTCTGTCATGCGGTGATCGTGCATCCGCCTGGGGGGATCGCGGGTGGGGATCGGCTTGCTATTGATGTCGATGTCGGTAACGGGGCGCATGCGGTTATCACCACGCCGGGGGCGACCAAGTGGTACAAATCCAATGGACGTGAAGCACAACAGCATATCGCCGTGCGCGTCGGTGAGCGGGCTAGGCTCGATTGGCTGCCGCAGAATAATATCGTTTTCGATCAGGCGAATGCGAAGCTCGATTTTTCGTTGACGCTTGGTGAAGGCGCGACTGTGATTGGGTGGGATGCGACGCAGCTTGGGCGGCAGGCTGCTGGTGAACGGTGGTCCGATGGTCGTTTGTGTGCGGTGTCTCGGATTGTGGGGGCTAAAGGGGAGTTGCTCTGGTTTGAACGGGCCAGTCTCTCGGCAAATGATTCGCTGCGCGATGCTGCTCAAGGGTTGGCAGGGTTTCCTGCTTATGGGACTCTTTGGGCCGTTGGGGATGCTTGTGATGATGCGCTTGCTGAAGCGTTGACTGCTCAACTGCCGTTTGATGATTCTGTTCGGGTTGCCGCTTCTTGTGTGACTTCTCGAGTGCTCGTCGTGCGCGGGGTTGCGAGGTCGATGGAGATGTTGCAGCGGGCGCTTATCAAATGCTGGATTCAGTTGCGGCCGGTTGTGCATGGGGTTGAGGGGGTGCCTTTGCGGATTTGGGCTACTTGAGGTTGGCCTTTCCTTGAAGTCACGGTGGTCTATTGGCGTTGCCCCTGGGCGGGGCGGCACCTACTTTCTTTGCATGCCGCAAAGAAAGTAGGCAAAGAAAACGGCTTCACACCGCTAGAGCGTGTTAGGCACTTTGCAGGAGACCTGGTATCCTGGCGGGATGAAAAGAGCAGATCGCAAAGGGTATCCGACCGATGTGTCCGACGAAGAATGGAGCTTCGCAGCGCCCTATCTGACGCTGATGGACGTCACCGCGCCGCAGCGCAAATACGAACTGCGTGACATGTTTGATGCATTGCGCTGGATGGCTCGGGCCGGCGCGCCGTGGAGGATGCTGCCCAATGATTTCCCGCCTTGGGAACTGGTTTATCAGCAGACTCAACGCTGGTTACAGGCAGGCTGTTTTGAGAACATGGTCTGTGATCTGCGCTCGATAATACGCGTGGCACAGGGACGGCAGGGACAGCCCAGCGCCGTCATCCTGGATGGTCGCACGATACAGTCGACTTGCGAGAGCGGCCCGCGTGCGGGCTATGACGGTCATAAGCGTAAGCGTGGCAGCAAGGTGCACATTGCGGTAGACACTTTGGGACAGTTGCTGGCGGTACATGTGACGCCGGCCAACGAACAGGAGCGCGCCCAGGTAGCGGAGCTTGCGCGTCAGATCCAGCAGGTAACGGGACACACGGTCAAAGTGGCATTTGCCGATCAGGGATACACGGGCAAAGAGCCAGCGCAGGCCGCGCTCGATGAAGGTATTGAACTGCAGGTAATCAAACTGGAGGAAGCGAAAAAGGGCTTCGTGCTGCTGCCTCGGCGGTGGGTGGTCGAGCGCAGCTTTGGCTGGCTCAACCGTTTCCGCCGTCTCGCACGTGATTATGAACGGCTGCCCGAAACCCTTGCAGGACTTCATTTCGTGGTCTTCGCAATGCTCATGCTCGTTCACGCAGTGCCAGTACTTCAAAGTGCCTAACACGCTCTAGCTCATAAGCGGGTCCCCCGCGCAGTCGCGGTAGTGGTGCATCTGGAATCCGTGCTCTCGCACATTCCGCGTTCGTGACACAGCCGTCATTCTTCCGGCGGCGCTGCGCGCGCCGTCGCGGTCTTCGTACATGCATGCCTTGAAACGTCTGGACATTTAGATCGTATGGCCTAGCCTGGGTCCGTGCGGCCATTTACGTGCGAGGTCGCACATAACGCATTCCGCGATCCCCTTACAATCGTCCAGCGCAGATGAACGCTAAGGATCACCGAATGCGTTTCGTATACCTCGTCTTACCGGCCATCGTATGCTGCGCGTGCTCGCAGCATGATAGTCGCGCGGCCTTTTCTCCAGAGGATCGCGGTATCGAAAGCGCTGTGCACGAATGGAGAGACAAGTTCGACCCGCTGTGGCGATATAACCGCACAACGTGCGGAGCCGGGAGTGTCGCGCTCGCTGATGTTAAAAGTCTGTTCCAGCAGCTCTTGCATGCGTCGACGGCGACTGCGTGCGATCGCTTGACGGCGCTGCCTGAAACCTACAACACGCAAGTCGACGGCAACCACGCGAACGTGGTGGTGCAAAGCGTCGACGGCCGGCCGGGTAGTCGGATCCAGTTCGTTCTTGCTTCGTCGGCCGGCGGCTGGGCGGTGCAGAAAGTGTGGGCGGCAAGCGCGCTGTCCGCGACGACTATCTTCGACGCATCACAGGCAGGTTCTGGCGATGGGCGCATCGAGCCGGCTTATTCGGCATGGATTCCGCACGGCGCAGCGCCTTGGGACATCACTCACGTCATTAGCTACGGCCAATCGCTCAGCCAGGGGTTTTTTAATAAACCCGTGCTGTCCACCCGTCAGCGTTATTCCTCGTTACGATTTAACGGCGGCGTGCGGGCTCAAGACGGCGTGCAAAGCGAAGGCGTCGAAGTGGCGTACAAGCAGTTCGTACCGTTAGTCGAGACTCAATGGGGGGACAAGGCCGAGACGCCGACCAGCGGGACGCTGAATATGGCCATGCAATTGATCGAGCAGGAGAACCTGCAAAGTCATGCGGATCTCCCCTACCGGTTTATTGGATCGGCACCGGGTGAAGGATCGATGGACATTGCGACGCTGTCGGCACCAGGGCGCTATTACTCACAGCTGCTGCGAGATATCGCCCAGGGAAAGCGGCTCGCAGACGCCCAAGGCAAGACTTACGGTGTCGGCGCAATCACGTGGACGCAAGGGGAAGCCGACGATTCCAGCCAGACATCGATTCCGACTTACATTGCGATGCTAAGGAGCTTGCGGGCCGACGTCGATCGCGATGCCAAGGCATTGACGGGACAGAAACAGGACGTCGAGATGATCACCTATCAGGTGGCCACGCATCGCCATTTCGATCAGCGGTATCCGCACATCGCGCTCGCGCTGCTAGAAGCCAGCCACGAAGATCCACACATTCATCTGGCTGTGCCGATGTATCTCTTTCGTTACGTGGACGGTGGACATACCGACAATCGCAGCACCGAATGGATGGGCGCCTACTATGGGCTGGTCCTGAAGAGGATTCTGATCGACAAACAAACCTGGACGCCTCTCGAGCCGTTGAACTGGCGACGCGAAGGCACGACGGCCGTGCTGCGCTTCAATGTCCCCGCCCCTCCTCTCAGATGGGACACGACGCAGGTTGCCGGCAATTCGGACTATGGTTTCTCGTTGCGCCTGCCGTCCGGCGACTTGCTGCCGATCCAGTCGGTATCAATCACCGGACCCGACGAGGTGAGCATTACGGCTAAATCGCCTATCCCTGTCGGTACGCACATCGAGTACGCATTCAACGGCGTTGGCGTCGCGGGAAGCCGTTATGGTCCGCGTGGCAATCTGCGGGATTCACAGGGCGACGCGATCCGCTTCAATGACGGACGCGAATCGATGCGCCTCGACAACTGGTGCGTGATTTTCGATGTGCAGCTTTAGCACTGCATGAAGGCCCGGCCGCATCGCATGGCAACATGAACCCGAACGAGGGAATGGTGAAAGAAGAACGCATCAGAGGCGGCCTGGCAATTTCCATCATTGCGATCGTGTGCGCCGAAGTGCTGCACCGGATCAGCGACGCCGGTTTCCTGCAAGATGGTCACGTGTCTCGCGTCCTGAAGATTCTTCAGTACGCCGCAAGCACGTTGGGATACCCGACGGTCTTCTTCCTTCTCGGCATGAGTGCGCTAACGTATTTGCAACGCTCTCGCGCTGCGCTGCTGAAATCAATCGCCCTGGCCGTGCTCTATCCCTATCTACTGTGGTCGATATTGCAGATGGCTGTGCAATGGCTCGTCGCAGACTATAAAGGCTACGCCGCCGAGCAGTTCGAATTGACTCGTCTGGCATCGGCACCCGTTGGGCAATTCTGGTTTCTTTACGCGCTGTTCATCTGTCAGATCGTCGCGTGCATCACCGTATGGCCACGGCCCACAAAGGTCCGATGCGCGTTGACGGTGGCAAATCGCGGCCTGCTTGTCGCGATGATCCTCGTCAGCGCCACCGTCGCGATACGGAGCCACTGGGGCGTCGTCACAATGACGTGTTGGGGCCTTGTCTTCTTTCTGTCCGGCGTGCTGCTCGCCTCCCGCTCGGAGCGGCAAAGCGGCAACGCCTCTGGCCTTCGCGTCGCGTTGGTAGCGGGAATCGCGTTTGCAGCCGCCGCGATCATGGGGCAACGTTCAGGCCACTATCTGAACTTATATTCTCTGCTGACAAGTTTTCTGGGTATCGCGGCGGCCCTTTCGGTTGGACGGTGCCTGCCGATATGGCGAACGTCGCGCTGGATCGCGTCGATCGGCTCCTCGTGGAAGCCGGTCTACCTCCTGCATGTGTTCGCAACCGCGTTGGTCTGGAACGCGTTGCTGGCCCGCGGCATCAGTCAGCCACTTGTCCACTTCGTGCTCGGGAGTGCGGCCGGTTTGGCGTTACCGATAGCGATCTATCTGATAACGAAGCGCCTTGGAATCGCGAGTTGGGCAGGCTTCGATGAGCCTGCGGCAGTGCGGAGCGAAGGCACGCCGTTTTCAGGCGCCGCTCCGCGGAGTCCTGACAAGGCCGCAAAGTCACGTGCGTGACTTTGGCCATCGGGACAGTCGTGTCGGCGTCAAGCATGGGCGCTGCTTCACTGGCACGGTGTGGCCTTTCACCGGCGTAAGACAGGGCGCGCACCAATCCGGCGCATGTCGACGCCTCAACTGAGTGCATCACTCGTCCTTCCGTCCCGCCAGCCCATGCTGCACCGCCATGGCACATACTTTGCGTCGCCATTCCCCACGATGCTGCCGCGTCCTGGACGGCAGCCGACCGGCTCGTCGCCACCACCGCTCACAGAACATGACTCGATCGACTCTTCGCCCCGCGCGTCGCGCCTGGCTCGCCGCACTACTGCTCTCGCCCGTCCTCGCCGTCAATGCGCCCGCCGCTCACGCGGATACGCTCGATAACATTGCCAAGGCCGGTGTGCTCAAAGTCGCCGTGCCGGAAGACTATCCGCCGTTCGGTTCGGTCGGCGCGGACATGAAGCCGCAAGGCTACGACATCGACACCGCCGCCCTGCTCGCGAAGTCGATGAACGTGAAGCTCGAACTCGTGCCGGTCAATAGCGCCAATCGCATCCCCTATCTGCAAACCGGCAAGGTCGATCTGGTGATCTCGTCGCTCGGCAAGACGCCGGATCGCGAGAAGGTGATCGATTTTTCGACCGCCTATGCGCCGTATTACCAGGGCGTGTTCGGTCCCGCCGATATCAAGGTCAGCGGCCCCGCGGATCTGACCGGCAAGACGGTCGGCGCAACCCGCGGCGCGCTGGAGGAAATCGGTCTCACGCAAATGGCGCCGAACGCGACCATCAAGCGCTTCGAGGACAACAACGCGACTATCGCCGCGTTCCTGTCGGGCCAGGTGCAGTTGATCGCCGCGGGCAACATCGTCGCGGCCGCGATCCTCGCGAAGAATCCGCCGCGCCGCCCGGAACCGAAGTTCGTCATCAAGAATTCGCCGTGCTTCGTTGGCATGAACAAGAACGAGCCACGCCTGCAGCAAAAAGTGAACGCCGCCATCGTGCAAGCGAAGCAGGACGGCACGCTCAACACGATGTCGAAGAAGTGGTTCAGCGCGCCGCTGCCGGCTGATCTGTAAGCGCGCCGTTAGCCGAACTTGATACCGTGACTGGCTCATCCGGCATTGCACTCGTCATGGACACATCCCGTGCAGCGCACGCGATCGCGGCCATGACGCGCAGCGTCTATCATTGTCGCGGCCGGTCCCGCCCGGGATCGTCACAACGACCGTTGCAACCCTACGCACTCATTCGATGAAGCTGACACCTCGCGAGAAGGACAAGCTGCTGATCTTCACCGCCGCACTGCTTGCCGAACGGCGCCGTGCGCGCGGCCTCAAACTGAACTATCCGGAAGCGATCGCCTTCATCACCGCCGCGCTGATGGAAGCGGCTCGCGACGGCAAGACCGTCGCCGAGGTGATGCACTACGGCACCACCCTGCTCACCCGCGACGACGTCATGGAAGGCGTGCCGGAGATGATTCCCGACATTCAGGTCGAAGCCACGTTCCCCGACGGCACCAAGCTCGTCACCGTTCACCATCCGATTCCCTAATCACCGAAATCACATAAGGCAGCCCCAGATGATTCCCGGCGAACTCCTCATCGACGACGGCGAACACGAACTCAACGCGGGCCGCGCCACCGTCACGGTGGTCGTGTCGAATACCGGCGACCGTCCGGTGCAAATCGGCTCGCACTATCACTTCTATGAAGTGAACGAGGCGCTCGCGTTCGATCGCGAAGCCGCGCGCGGCTTCCGGCTGAACATCGCGGCGGGCACCGCCGTGCGCTTCGAACCCGGCCAGGAGCGCACCGTCGAACTGGTTGCATTGGCGGGCGATCGCGTCGTCTACGGCTTCAACGGCAAGGTGATGGGCAAGCTGTGAGGCCCCTCCCTCTCTCGTCACGAGCCCAGATCGCCCTGTTCATTTCCGGACCCACACTATGATCTTACGCATTGGCCGCCGCGCGTACGCGGAAATGTTCGGCCCCACCACCGGCGACCGCGTGCGCCTCGCCGACACCGAATTGCTGATCGAAGTCGAGCGTGACTTCACCACCTACGGCGAAGAAGTGAAATTCGGCGGCGGCAAAGTGATTCGCGACGGCATGGGCCAGTCGCAACGCGTGCATGCCGACGTGGTCGATACCGTCGTGACGAATGCCGTGATTCTGGATCACTGGGGCATCGTCAAGGCCGACATCGGCATCAAGGACGGCCGCATCGCCGCGATCGGCAAAGCGGGCAATCCCGACATCCAGCCGAACGTGACGATCGCGATCGGCGCCTCCACCGAAGTGATCGCGGGCGAAGGCCTGATCGTGACGGCGGGCGGCATCGACACGCATATTCACTTCATCAGCCCGCAGCAGATCGAAGAAGCGCTCGCGAGCGGTGTGACCACCATGCTCGGCGGCGGCACCGGTCCGGCCACGGGCACGAACGCCACGACCTGTACGCCGGGTCCGTGGCATCTCGAACGCATGCTGCAAGCGGCTGACGGTTATCCGATGAATCTCGGCTTTCTCGGCAAGGGCAACGTGAGCCAGCCGCAGCCGGCGCTGGAGCAGATCGCCGCGGGCGCCATCGGTTTGAAGTTGCATGAGGACTGGGGCACCACGCCGGCGGCGATCGACAACTGTCTTTCCGTCGCCGACGACACCGACACGCAGGTCGCGATTCACACGGACACGCTGAACGAAGCGGGTTTCGTCGAAGCGACCGTGGCCGCGTTCAAGGGCCGCACGATCCACACGTATCACACGGAAGGCGCGGGAGGCGGCCACGCGCCGGACATCATCAAGGTATGCGGCGAAGCGAACGTGCTGCCCTCCTCGACCAATCCGACGCGCCCGTACACCGTCAACACGCTCGAAGAGCACCTCGACATGCTGATGGTGTGCCATCACCTCGATCCGTCGATTGCAGAAGACATCGCGTTCGCCGAATCGCGCATTCGCCGCGAAACGATTGCCGCCGAAGACATTCTGCACGATCTCGGCGCGCTGTCGATGCTGTCGTCGGATTCGCAGGCCATGGGCCGGGTCGGCGAAGTGATCATTCGCACGTGGCAGACGGCGCACAAAATGAAGGTGCAACGCGGCGCGCTGCCAGAGGACAATGCGCACCACGACAACTTCCGTGCGAAGCGCTACGTCGCCAAGTACACGATCAACCCGGCGATCACGCACGGCATCGCGCATGAAGTCGGCTCGATCGAGCCGGGCAAGTGGGCTGACCTGGTGTTCTGGGAACCGGCGTTCTTCGGCATCAAGCCGTCGCTGATCCTCAAGGGCGGCATGATCGCGATGGCGCAGATGGGCGATCCCAACGCGTCGATTCCGACGCCGCAGCCGGTGCATTATCGTGAGATGTTCGCGACGCGCGGCGGCGCATTGGGACGCACGTCGCTGACCTTTGTCTCGCAGATCGCCGCCGACGCCGGCGTCGGCGAACGCTACGGCCTGAACAAGCGTATCGTTGCGGTCAGGAACTGCCGCAACATCTCGAAGGCAGACATGATCCACAATGCGTGGCGCCCGGCGATCAGCGTCGATCCGGAAACCTATCAGGTGATCGCCGACGGTCAGTTGCTGACCTGCGAACCGGCCACCGTGCTGCCGATGGCGCAACGCTACTTTCTGTTCTAAATCATGCGCACCATCGACAAACTCATCGCGCCGCATCTGAAGCTCGCACCCGTGCTGGTCAAGCGCGCACCGACCCTGACGCTGGCGTTCGACGACCGGCGCAAGAGCCGGCTCGCGGCCACGCTCGATAGCGGCGAAGAAGTCGCGCTGCTGCTGCCGCGCGGCACTGTGCTGCGCGAGGGCGACGTCCTGGTCGCCGACGACGGCGGGCTCGTGCGCGTCGTCGCCGCGCCGGAAACGGTGCTCTACGTGCGCGCGAAAGATGCGTTGACGCTCACGCGCGCCGCCTATCACCTCGGCAATCGCCACACGCCGGTGGAAGTCGGTGCGGACTATCTGAAGCTCGAATACGATCCGGTGCTGGCCGACATGCTCAAGCGCATCGGCGCGACGGTCGATCAGGTCTCGATGCCGTTCCAGCCGGAATCCGGCGCGTATGGCGGCGGCCATACGCATGGTCACGACGAAACCTTCGCCGAAGACTATGCGCTCGCGCAGCAGGTGTTCGGCGAGCATCATGGGCATGAGCATTCGCATGACCATGAGCATGGGCATAGCCACGCGGCGCAAGGGCATGCGCATTCGCACGGGCATGACCACGGCCATGAGCACGCGCACGATCATGACCACGATCACGGCGATCACGTCCACGACGAATCGTGCGGTCACGGGCATCACCACCATCATGCGCATCGCTGAACTGACGGCGCTGCTGCATCTTGCGTCGCCGGCGCTGCCGATTGGCGCTTTCAGCTACTCGCAGGGTCTCGAAGCGGCCATCGAAGCGCAACTGATCACCGATGCCGACTCCGCCCGCGAGTGGATCGCCAGCGGCTTGACCGACGTGCTCGCGCACGGCGAACTGCCTTTCCTTGCGCATCAGATGGAACGCTGGCGCACGCATGACGCCTCGGCCCTCGCGCACGCCAACAGCGAATTCCTGGCGAGCCGTGAATCCGCGGAATTGCGCCGCGAAACGGAACAAATGGGCTGGTCGTTGCGGCAGCTGTGCGTATCGCTCGAATGGGGCGATGCCGAGCGGCGCGCGACGCTCGCCTCGATGACGCCGCTCGCTCAACCCACCGCGTTCGCCTTCGCCGCCTACGCCCACGACGCAGCCGTCGACGCCGCCCTCGCCGCCTACGCCTTCAGCTGGGTGGAAAACCAGGCGGCCGCCGCGTTGAAGGCCGTGCCGTTGGGCCAGCTCGCCGGTCAACGCATCATCGTGGCGTTGCGCGAGCCGATCGATGCCGCCGTCACGCGCGCCATGGCCACGTCGCCCGAAAACATCAACACCTTCGCGCCGCAACTCGGCATTCTCTCGGCGCGTCACGAGTCGCAGTATTCGCGGCTCTTTCGCTCATAACACGACCCATCATGAACGCACCTCATCATCCCGCCCACTCGTCCGTCCGCACGAAGAAACTGCCGCCGCTGCGCGTGGGCGTCGGCGGCCCGGTCGGCTCGGGCAAGACCACGCTGCTCGAAATGCTCTGCAAGGCGATGCGCGAACAGTACGACCTCGTCGCCATCACCAACGACATCTATACGAAAGAAGACCAGCGTCTGCTGACGGTGGCGGGCGCGTTGCCGGCTGAACGGATCATGGGCGTCGAAACGGGCGGCTGTCCGCACACGGCGATTCGCGAGGACGCGTCGATCAATCTCGAAGCCGTCGACCGCATGCTGACGCGTTTTCCCGATGCGGACATCGTGTTCATCGAATCGGGCGGCGACAACCTCGCGGCGACATTCAGTCCGGAACTGTCGGACCTGACGATCTACGTGATCGACGTGGCGGGTGGCGAGAAGATTCCGCGCAAGGGCGGCCCCGGCATCACGAAGTCCGATCTGCTAGTGATCAACAAGACGGACCTTGCGCCGATGGTCGGCGCGAATCTCGAAGTGATGGCGTCGGACGCGAAGAAGATGCGCGGTGAGCGGCCCTTCGTGATGTGCAATCTGAAGGCGCTCGATGGCTTGGATGTGGTGGTGAAGTTTATCGAGGAGAAGGGGTTGTTGAAGGTGTAAGGCGCGGGCGCGCGTGCCGCGTTTGCGCCCACGCTCTCACTCCCCCTCCGGCAACAACGCCATCAACACATCCACGGTCCGCGCCGTCGCGCCGCGATGGCGCGCCGCGAACGCCGACGCTGCGCCGCCCATAGCCAGCCTGCGCGCCTTGTCGCCAAACAGTTCACGCAACGCGCGCCCCAGATCGGCCGGATCTTTCACCTGCACGGCGGCGCCCGCCGCCACGGCATCCGCGGTGGCTTGCGTAAAGTTGAATACGTGCGGGCCGATCAGCACCGGTACACCGACCGCGCACGCCTCAATCAGGTTCTGCCCGCCCAACGGCAACAGACTGCCGCCGATGAACGCCAGATCCGAAGCGGCATAGTAAGCGCCCAATTCGCCCATCGAATCGCCCAGCAGCACGTTCACGCGCGCAGGCAGCGCAGGCACGCCGCTGCTTGCCGCCGATGCCACGTTCGCATCCGGCGCCCACGCCGAGCGGCGCTCGAGCCGTAGCCCGGCCTTCTCGACCAGCCCCGCCACTTCGTTGAAACGTTGCGGATGACGCGGCACGAGAATCAGCAGCGCATTGTCGATACCGAGCGCCGCGAACGCCTGCAGCACCAGTTCCTCTTCGCCTTCGCGCGTGCTCGCCGCGACCCACACCGGACGCGCGCCGATCGCCGCGCGCCATGCATGCCCGCGCGCCGCCAGCTCCGGCGGCGTGCTCATGTCGAATTTCAGATTGCCGAGCACGGCGGCGTTGCGCGCGCCGAGCGCGGTCAGCCGCTCGGCATCCGATGGACTCTGCGCCAGCACGCGCGCAAAGCCGCCGAACACGTCCTTGGTCGCACTGCCGAACTTGGCCGCGCGCTTGTACGAGCGCGCCGACATCCGCGCATTGGTGAGCACCAGCGGCACATCCGCGCGACGGCATTCGTCGATCAGCGTCGGCCACACTTCGGTTTCCATCACCAGACCGAGCGACGGCCGCCACGTCCGCAAAAACCGCCGCACGGCATGCGGCATGTCGTACGGCAGATAGCTGCGCAACACGCGGTCGCCGAAAATCTGCTCGCCGGTGGCGCGCCCGCTTGGCGTCATGTGCGTCAGCAGAATGCGTGCGTCGGGACGCGCCTTCATCAGCGCGTCGATCAGCGGTTGCGCGGCGCGTGTCTCGCCCACGGACACCGCGTGCACCCAGATCAGCGGGGCGTCGTCTTCAGGCAGCCGGCCGCGCGAGTAACCGAACCGCTCGCCGATATGTTCGCGATAGCCGCGTTCCTTGCGCGAGCGGATCAACAGGCGCAATACCGCCAACGGCGCGATGATCCACCAGAGCGCGTGATAGATCGCCCTCAGCATCGGCGCTCCGTCCGACTGAAGGAGCGAGGCAACGCGCAGAGCGGAACCGGCAGATAGAGGAGCGCGGCGCTCAAACCAGCGCCCTGCCCTTCAGGCGCTCGAGAATGCCGAGCGGCGCGCATTCCGGTTGCGCCATCGACTTGACCGGCAGGAAGAAGGTCTGCTCCAGCATGAACTGGCCGGACATCACCGCGTGCGAAGTCTGATCCGAGAAACACACCCACACGCTGCCGGGCGGAAACGGCATGGTCTCCTGCGGGCTCGACTTCTGATAGTCGAGATCGGCCTTCATGCCGTCGTGCAGATGCAGCATCAGATGGTCGTACTCGCTGCGCGGCGACTTGGTCACGTGCAGCAGGTTCAACAGCCACGCCGCGCCCGGCATCTGCGGCTTGATGCGCGGCAGGAAGCGTTTGGCCATCTCCTCGAACGGTTCGCCGACACGCCACACTCGCGGCGCGCCATGCGGATTGACGTTGGTGAACACGCGCAGAATGCGCTCGCCGTAGTTCGGCCGCGAAGGAAAGGCGTCCACATGCAAACGGCTATCGTCTTTGCGCCACGACGTCTCGCGCGTTTCCACCTGATGCAGCCGCAGGCTGGTCGGCGCCACGCGCAGCCTGCCGTTGTATTCGGGAAAAAGCCCGTCGACCAGCGTGCGCGCATTGGTCTGATAACGCGCGATCAACGCGCGCACGGCGGATTGCGTGACGGCGTCGCCGGCCACGCCGTGCAACGCGCCGCCATTGGGTTCGAGGCTGATGTTCTTGCGGCTCGGATCGGCGAGCGCGGGGTCGAGCAGCGCCTGTTCGCCACCTTCGATCGCGAAGCGCAGATTGGGGAAATACAGCACTTTGCCGCGTTCGACGCCGGCAAGCAGCGTCTCGCGCGGCACGGACAGATTGCGTCCGTGCCAGTCGGCGTTCGCTACTTCGATGATCTGGGTTTCGTTCATGGTCGCCCTTGAAAACGGTTGGAGCGCAAGGCGAAGCGCCCCGGACGTGTCATAGCAGGCCGAAGCCCGCGAGTGCCGACTTCACCTGTTGCAGCGTGGGCGGCTGTCCGGCCGTGCCGAGATTGACGACGTTCGGCGACCAGTAGCCGCCAGTACGCCACGCAGTGGAGAAATTGTACAACTCGACCGTGGGCCGCTTCAGCGCCGCGGCGATGTGAACCAGACCTGTGTCAACACCGACCGTGGCGGCCGCGCCTTCGATCAGGCCGACCACCGCCGGCAACGAGAGCTTTGGCGGCACGATGGCCGCCGCACCGAATTCCTTGGCGAGGCGCTCGCTGGTGGCGCGCTCCTCCTCGCTGCCCCACGGCAGCACGATCGACGCGCCGCGCCGCACCAGCGACTGCCCCAGTTCGATCCAAGCGGTGTCGGGCCACTGCTTGTCGGCGCGCGACGTGGCGTGCACGAACACGACGTACGGCACCGGCAGGTTCAGATTCGCCTCGGACAAAGCCAGCGCGGCGCGCCCGGTGTCGATGCCGAAGTCGATGTCGTCGGTGGGTTGCGGCGGCGGGTCGTCCAGCGCCGCGGCCACCAGTTGGCGCGTGCGCTCGACCACATGGATGCGCGGCTCGATCGGCACGCGCTTGTCGTAGAAGAAGCGCACCGGCCATTCGAAGCCCGCGCCGTCGGTGCGGTTCGCAAGGCCGGCCAGCGGCCCGCGCGCCATGCTCGCGACCCACGCGGTCTTGATGAGCCCCTGGCAGTCGATCACGAGGTCGTAGTGTTCGGCGGCAAGCGCGCGGCGGAAAGCGCCGATCTCGCGCCAGTTGTCGACCGACAGAATGCGCTTGCGCCAGCGCCGCAGGGACACGGGAATCGCCCGCCGCACGCCGTTCACGAGTTGCACGAGGCCCACGAAGCTTTCTTCGACGAGCCAGTCGATCTGGGCCTCGGGATGGCGGCGTCGGATGTCGGCGATCACCGGCATGTTGTGAACGACGTCGCCCAGTGACGACACCCTCACGATCAGTATCTTTTGCACGCTCAAGAGTGGGAAAACCGGCTATCCGGCCCGAAGATGCGTTGAGAGAGCCCCCGAACCCCGGTGGGCGATGAGAAAACCTGGGGCGGCCCGGCGTTTTCTCGCGGGGACGGCAATTCTAGCGCGTTACATGTAAATGGCATGAAAAAACGCGGCGCGGTAAGAGCAACCCGCGCCGCGTTCGACGGCCACCGCGGTTCGAACCGAACCGCGGCGCCGCTTATGCGTTTAGAACGGCAGCTTCGCGTCCGGCTTCTCCGCCATGATCACACGGCGGAAATCTTCCTGGATGCGCTTGAGCGCCGCGTCGTTATCGGCTTCGAAACGCATCACCACGACCGGCGTGGTGTTCGACGAACGCGCGAGGCCGAAGCCGTCCGGATACTCGACGCGCAGGCCGTCGATCTTCACGACGTCGTCCGCGCCGGTGAACTTGGCGTTTTGCTGCAGGCGCGCGATCAGTTCGAAGTTTTCGCCTTCTTCGAGCTTCAGTTGCAGTTCCGGCGTGGAGTTCGAGTTCGGCAGCGAGTTCAGCAGCTTGCTCGGGTCTTCCACACGCGTGAGGATTTCGAGCAGACGCGCGCCCGTGTACAGGCCGTCGTCGAAACCGTACCAGCGGTCCTTGAAGAACACGTGGCCGCTCATTTCGCCCGCCAGCGGCGCGCCGGTTTCACGCAGCTTCGCCTTGACGAGCGAGTGCCCGGTCTTCCACATGAGCGGCTCGCCGCCCTTGTCCTTCACCCACTTGGCCAGGTTGCGCGTGCACTTCACGTCGTAAATGATCTGCGCGCCCTTGTTGCGCGACAGCACTTCTTCCGCGAACAGCATGAGTTGGCGGTCCGGATAGATGATCTGGCCGTCTTTGGTGACCACACCGAGGCGGTCGCCGTCGCCGTCGAACGCGAAGCCGATTTCAGCGTCCGTTTCCTTCAGCGCGCGAATCACGTCCTGAAGATTTTCCGGGTGAGCCGGGTCCGGGTGATGGTTCGGGAAGTTGCCGTCGATCTCGGTGAACAGTTCGACCAGTTCGCAGCCGAGCTTCTTGAACAGCAGGGGTGCGAGGCCGCCGGCCACGCCGTTGCCGGTATCCACCACGATCTTGATGGGGCGCGCGAGCTTGATGTCGCCGGCGATACGCTCGAGATAGGCGTCGGCGATGTCGTACTCGGTGTACGTACCGCTGCCTTCGGAGAAGTTCTCGTCGACGATGCGTTGATGCAGCGCGAGAATCTGTTCGCCGTAAATCGCCGCGCCGCGCAGGACCATCTTGAAGCCGTTGTAGTCCGGCGGATTATGACTACCCGTCACGACGATGCACGAATCGACGCGGCGCTCGCCGCCGTCGAGCTGCAACGGTACGCTGGCCGCGAAGTAGCCGACCGGCGTGGGCACCATGCCCACGTTGACCACGTCGACGCCGGCCGCACGCAGGCCGTCCGACAAGGCCTGGACCAGTTCGGGGCCCGACAGGCGACCGTCACGCGCGACCACCACGGCGTCGCCGCCTTGCGCCCGCACTTCGCTGCCAAACGCGCGGCCGATCGAACGCGCTGCATCGGCGTCGAGCGTCTTGCCGATTACACCGCGAATGTCATACGCCTTGAAAATAGATTTGGAGATCATGTTGGCTCACTTGCGTGCAATGGAAAATTTTGACCGGCGCACCGCTGATGAATCGGTAAAACACAGCGATGCGCCCTTGCCGGAAGCGATCCGGTTCCAACTTATAATTGCGCTTTTCGGACCAGCCTTATAGCACCATTCTAATGCTTAGACGCCCTCCAAATGTAAAGTTGCCGCGACAGTCGGCTGGGTGGGCAAACGCGCGCACGCCGCTCGGGTCATGCGCGCCGCTCGCGCTCACGGCGCCGCCGGCATGCCCGGCGCAAGCGGACCGGCGAGCGGCCAGAGGATGCTGACGCTCAAACGCTTCGCCAATTCGGACGTCACGCGCGCCTTCACGAATATCGTCTGGCTCGGGCTGGAGCGGCTCACGCAGATCGGCGTGGCGATCGTGATCAGCGGCATGCTGGCGCGCTACTTCGGGCCGGACACGTTCGGCAAATGGCAATACGCGAACACGCTGCTGCTGGTGCTCTCGCCCATTACCTGGGTGTGCGGCGCCGAGATTCTGGTGCCCACCATCGTCAACCGGCCGCCGGCGCAGCTCGGCACGGTGCTCGGCAGCGCCTTCGCGCTGCGCATTTCCGTGTCGGTCGCGGCCTTGCTGTTGACCTGGCTCGGCATCGCCCTGCACTTCTTCGAGCCGCTGGTCGGCGCCATGCTCGCCGGCCTCGCCGTGACCATGCTGTTTCGCGAACCGTTCGTCGGCGTGATCAACGCGTGGCTGCAAAGCATGACCTACAGCAAGCCGCAGTTGCTCACCAGCATGAGCACCGCGGTGCTCAAGGCCGCTCTGGTCTATCTGCTGGTGCGCGCGGCGGCCACGCCCGCGCGCTTCGGCTGGCTGTGGGCGCTCGAATCGGCGGCGATCGGCGCGGTCCTTCTGATCTATTACATGCGCCGGCATGGCGGCAAGCTTGGCTGGCATCTCGACCGTTCTCTGTTCAAGCACTTCGCGAGCGCCGGCACGGTGTTCTGGCTTGGCCTGATCTGTATGTATCTGTTCCTGAAACTGGACCGGCTGATGCTCGAACGGGCCATTTCCTTCGCTGATCTCGGACGCTATTCCGCCGCCCAGCAGTTGAACGAAAACTGGATCACGCTCGCCTTGATGCTCGCACAGACCATTGCGCCCGCCTTCGTCTATCGTGTGCAGGAAGCCGCCCAGTTGCGCCGCAACATGTGGCGGCTCACCGCCATGACCGCGGCGCTGATGGTGAGTGGCGCGATCGTGCTGGATCTGCTCGCCGGACTGATCATCCGCCGTGTGTTCGGGCCGCAGTTCGAAGGCGCGATTGAGATTTTCCGCTGGGCCGTGTGGCTGTCGGTACCCGCCGGCATCGAGGCAATCGGTAATCTGATTGTGCTGAAATATCAGGCCAAGTTCGTGTTGCTCGCGAAGTGGCTGCTGGCGCTGGCGGTCGCGTTCGTAGTCAATCTGCTGGCCATTCCGCGGCTTGGCGCGTACGGCGCGCTGATGGGCCTCGCGGCCGGCTATCTGGCGGCCGCGTCGGTTAATCTATATTACATTCGTTTCAAATTGCGCCCATGACGAACGCATCCGCCACCGCGCAAATGACACTCGACGACGTCGCGGTCCTGATTCCCGCCTACAACTGCCAGGCCGACGTCGACCTCACCCTCGCGTCGTTCAGTGAAAGCGCGCCGGTGCACGTGTTGATCGTCGATGACGGCAGCTCGCCACCGATCGTCGCGCCGGCCATCGCCAATATGAAGATCGAAGTGCTGCGCATGGCGCGCAACGGCGGGATCGAACGCGCATTGCAAACCGGCATCGACGCCCTTGCGCAGCGCGGCTTTCGCTATGCGGCACGCATCGACGCGGGCGACCGCAGCGTGCCGCAGCGGCTCGCCAAACAACGCGTGTTCATGGAATTGCATCCGCGCGTGGCCGGCCTCGGCATGTGGACGCAGGTCGTCACCCGCGAAGGCAAGCCGCTCTTCATGCTGACGCCACCCGCTGAACCGGACGCGATCCGTCGCTTGCGCTTCCTCCGTTCATGCCTCGCGCATCCTTCGATGATGCTGCGCATCGACGCCGTGCGCGCGGTCGGCAACTACCGCGCCGAGTACCCCTCCGCCGAGGACCTCGATCTGTTCGTGCGGCTGATGGAGCGCTACGACTGCGCGAACCTGCCTGAGCTAGGGCTGTACTACGAACTGAACGAAGGCGGCATCAGCGCGACCAAACGGCGCCGCCAGGTGAGTTCGACGCTGCGGCTGCAACTGCGCTACTTCAACGCCGCCAATCTGTACGATTGGCTAGGCCTCGCCAAAAATCTGCTGCATCTGGTGACGCCTTACCGCGCGCTGCAGCGGATCAAACGCAGCCTGCTCACGCCGCGCGCCAGCCATTAAATCATTCACTACCCCATTCACCGCCGAGCTCGTTCCCGCATGAAGCCTGCCTTGAAGTCGACGCCCGCGTTGCGCATTACACTCGTCTGTAACACCGCCTGGGCAATCTATACCTATCGGCAAGGGCTGATCCGTATGCTGGTTGGACGCGGCGTCGACGTGACGGTGCTCGCGCCGCGCGACCGCACGTTCGAACTGCTCACGGCCATGGGCTGCCGCTGCATCGAATTGCCGGTCGCCTCCAAAAGTACCAGTCCACGCGACGACCTGCGCACGCTGTACGCGCTCTACCGGCAATACAGGACCATCCGCCCGCACGTGGTGTTCCATTACACGATCAAGCCGAATATCTACGGTTCGATCGCCGCGAAGCTGGCGGGCGTGCAGTCGGTTGCGGTCACAACCGGATTAGGCTACGTGTTCATCCAGCACAGCCGCGCCGCGCAAGTGGCCAAAAAACTGTATCGTTTTGCGTTCCGTTTCCCGCGCGAAATATGGTTTTTGAATCGCGACGATCAAGCCGCGTTTGTCGAACGGAATTTGTTGGTGCATCCTGAGCGCGCGAGGTTGCTGCACGGCGAAGGCGTCGACCTCGCGCAGTTCGCCTTTACGCCGTTGCCCGAGCGGACCGATTACCGCTTCGTGCTGATCGGGCGGCTGCTGTGGGACAAGGGCGTGGGCGAATATGTCGAAGCCGCGCGGCGTTTGCATGAACGTTACCCGCACGCACGGTTCCAATTGCTCGGTCCGGTGGGCGTCGACAATCCCAGCGCGATCACGCGCGAAGAAGTGGCGGCGTGGGAACAGGAAGGCATCATCGAGTATCTTGGTGAGGCGCACGACGTGCGGCCTCTCATCGCCGAGGCGGATTGCGTGGTCCTGCCGTCGTATCGCGAAGGCGTGCCGCGCACGCTGATGGAAGCCTCGGCCATGGGCCGGCCGATCGTCGCGACCGACGTGCCGGGCTGCCGCGAGGTGGTGGCGGACGGCGTCAACGGATTGCTGTGCGAAGTGCGCAATGCAGAAAGCCTTGCGGCCACGCTGGCGCGCATGCTCGACATGAGCGGCGCGGAGCGGCGGGCCATGGCTGAACGCGGCCGGAAGAAAGTCGCGGAAGAATTCGACGAGCGCGTGGTCGTCGAAACGTATAAGGACCTGGTGCAGAAAATGACGGGCGTTTTACTTTAACGGAGCAACAGCATGACCACGAAGGGCACGATTCTGGTAACGGGCGGCGCGGGCTTTATTGGCTCGCACACCTGTGTCGAGCTGCTGAACGGCGGTTACGACGTCGTGGTAATCGACAATCTCGTGAACAGCAACCGCGAATCGCTGCGGCGCGTGGAAAAGATCGCCGGCAAGGCGGTGATCTTCTACGAAGCCGATGCGCGCGACGAAGCGGCGCTCAACCGTATTTTCGACGCCCACCCGATCACGGGCGCGATTCACTTTGCCGCGCTGAAGGCGGTGGGCGAGTCGGTGGCCAAGCCGATCGAGTACTACAGCAACAACGTCGGCAGCCTGCTGACCTTGCTCGGCGTGATGCGCGACCGTCACGTCAAGCAGTTCGTGTTCAGTTCGTCGGCCACTGTCTACGGCGTGCCGAAGAGCTCGCCGATCGACGAGTCGTTCCCGCTGTCGGCCACCAATCCCTACGGCCAGTCGAAGCTGATTGCCGAGCAGGTGCTGCGCGATCTGGAACTCGCCGATCCGTCGTGGCGCATTGCCACGCTGCGCTACTTCAATCCGGTCGGCGCGCACGAGAGCGGCCTGATCGGCGAAGATCCCGCCGGCATTCCGAACAACCTGATGCCGTATGTCGCGCAGGTCGCGGTCGGCAAGCTCGAGAAACTGCGCGTGTTCGGCGGCGACTACGACACGCCCGACGGCACCGGCGTGCGCGACTATATCCACGTCGTCGATCTGGCGCGCGGACATCTGGCCGCGCTCGACGCACTGGTCAAACGCGACGCCAGCTTCGTCGTGAACCTCGGCACCGGCCAGGGCTATAGCGTGATCGATGTGGTCAAGGCATTCGAGAAAGCCGCCGGCCGGCCGGTGCCGTATGAAATCGTGGCGCGCCGCCCCGGCGACGTCGCCTCGTGTTTCGCCGATCCGGCCGCGGCCGAGAAGATCATCGGCTGGCGCGCTCAGTTCGGCATCGAGCGGATGTGCGAGGACCACTGGCGCTGGCAATCGGCGAATCCGAACGGCTTTCACTGATCACTATTGCAGCAGTGTCGCACGCATGCCGTGAAATGCGGCATGCGTGCATTTCTCCGCTCTTTCTCCCGCCTTCGCTGCTTCCTTAACCGTTTCCAAATCCGCCCGCGATCGTCCGGTTGAGCCGGTAGCCGGTTTCCTGATGATTGGCAAAAAACCCCGATCCACGCGGCAATTACACCGTGAGCTCACGACAGGGATACAGGCGCTTATATCAATCTGGCGGGAACGTCTGACAAACTGTGTAAGCTACGGCAGATGGACAGGGTTGGCACACACCTTCGCACAACGTTCGCGGCACGCCTCGTTCGCCGCATTTGATGCCATCGATGCCAAAGCGGCATGAGCCATCCACAAAGCGGCGATGACTGAACCGCCACTGAGAATCGCTGCGGCAACGGCGAGCATCAGAAGACCAATGCCATCATCCCTGTTGATAAGGAAATAACCAGCAGCTTGCGCACCAATTTCAGCACGACTCCGTTTGGGTGACATTTACCAATGCAATCTTTCTGAGGCGCTCACGCCGTTGAACTATCGCAAGCTCAGTATCCGATGTCGATCGACTGAACGCAAATGCATGAGAGCGCGGGGCGAAGTTAGGAGGTGACCCCCAGGCGAGCGAAAGCGGGCATCACGAGTGCCGTGAGACCGTGCATCCAGCGGCCGTGATCGCTCAATCCGGCTCGGCCAGCGTTCTGTTCAACGGTGCGGGAACGCTGAAGCTCGCCACGATTCTGTGCCGCAACGTACGCACAGACCGCGCACGGCGGAAGCGGCGCAACGTTCTTCCGTGCCGGCCCGGTGTCAGTCGGTTAATGAGCGCGCGAGACCGGCGCTATATGCGGGCGCGTCTGCGGCTCAAGCCATCCTGGAAGGCCGGTCCGACTTGCGTGGAAGACTGGATGCGCCCGGGGCGCAACGTAGCCACATCCACTTTCGCGTATGCAGGGTCGTTGCCCCTTAGGCCACAATGCGGGCGCAGAACGCCCGTGCGCACAATACGCAGCGACCTGCTCAACGCTCGACCAACTGCTTCTTGAGTTGGCCGGCGAATCCCGATTCGCCGGCCCCGTCAACACTTCCACCACTTCTTGCTCGTTGTTAGTCAAATTCTGTTCTCCTCGGTGCGAGCATCCGCTCCACCATTCATACCCGACACATGGGGTTGCGGCTCGGGATCTAGCACCAGAATCAAACTCGCGATGTCTATGGCGGACGAACCCGCTTTCGATATTACTGAACTGCTAGTGATCACGGCCACTACACGGGCAGATAGTTTTGCCGTGCCAAGCGATGCACCACGATTAGTCCGCGACGCTCGCGACGCCGTCAATCGAGTTGCGGTATTTGAGGGCCGCGACAACGCATCCGTCGCATGGGATAAACTACCGGTCAGAGCCGAAGGCGGTCGCGGACTATCTGGGCGCGACCGTCGATGAAATACAGGCGCTACCGGACTACGCATGGATCACGCACAACGCGTCAACGGGCGCAATTTACAGAGGAAAACCATGAAGATTAAGGATCTGCTAAAAGCATTGCAGGAGCGCGGGATGGATGAGGAGCTATTGATCGAATCGGAACCCGGAAAGTATCCGGAAAAGCGCTTGGAAACTGTATGGATTGATGAAAGGGGCATTGTGTTGAGCGCGAGACTAATGCCGGACTGATCGAGTCCTGCAGAACGCGTTCTATAGACACCGCCTTAGCGGTGTTTTTTTTTACGCCGAGCATGCGCAATAGCTTGAGGGTGCAAGTCCCCTGTCCAACCTGATGGTGGTGAAAGCCTAGCGATACGCAAGGGCGTCTTCGTGAGGCGGGGCCTGGAAGAAGCGTGGAACAAAGCCACGACCTGACGAACAGAAACCAGATATGAGGCCTACCCAGCCGGACGAGCGAGCAACTGATCGCGAAGTCCATAGCCACCAAGGGCTGAGGTGGTAAGTCTGGCAGGTGTGCGGCGAAAACGATTAGGCTTACCTCGGGAGGCCTACGCGGTGTCCAGGGCTCAGGACAGAACGGCACGTAAGGGACGTTGATCGCCGTGCAGGAGTCCGTAGCGAGCATAGTAGGGAGATGACGCCTGAAAGCCCAAGCGCAGAGGAGCAGCGAGTAAGCCGCAGAATTCGTTATAGGATGCGTTCATGATTTCGCGAGGCCCGTGTGAGTATCTGATTGGCGCGCTACGGGGCTCGACAATTGCAGATACGGACGCCGCCCTTCAAAGGATTATCGCTGAGGCGGCTCGTCGACACCTGCGCGAGCAGACAACGACTATCAATGAGGAAGACGTACGCGCCGCATTGAGTACAGCAGTGAACGCTTACTCGCGGCGGCTTACTGCCACAAGCGACGGCGTCTGCGCGTAAGCCGCGGGCATCGGCTGAACCCGCACGACGCAACGAAAGCCGCCGCCGCATATGCGCCTGCCGAGACGCTGCGTCGGGTGTTCCTGGGAGGGTGCACGACTCGCGGCGCGCGGGCGGCTGGCTGCTATCGCGCGTTTGCGCACAGTCGGTGCCCGGATAGCGACGCACGGGTTCCGTTCGTCAGCTGAAGTCTTTGATGCAATCGTTGACCATGCTTCTCAAGCTGGCATTTCTGCTCGCAATCGCCGGATTTCATGTAGGGGTCCAATGACCTTGAACACCTCTAGAGGGGATAATTCTCCAGACTGAGGTGAGAGAAATGGGCAAACGGAATCTGACTGAGGAATTCAAGGCTGAAGCGGTGCAACTGATACTTGCGCAGGGCTATTCAGTCACCAAGGTCTGCGAGGCGCTCGACGTTGGCGACTCGGCCTTGCGACATTGGGTAGCGCTGTGGCGTGCACAGCAGGCTGAGCCACCACGCAGCGACGTGCAGATCCAGAACGACCAGCGACGCATCCGGCAACTGGAAGCGCGCGTGATTGAACTCAAAAGGGAGCGCGAAATACTAAAAAACATTCCAAGGGGCGCGCTCCGCCCGAAGCGCAGAAACTCTTGGGTAGCACTACACTGACTGATCCCGGAGGGAGCGGCCGTCAGACGTTTGGTGACTCATCCCGTTAAGAAAGGTGGCCTAGGGACTGACGCGGACCCAGCATTGGTGACGCCGCCTAGGCGATCCCGTTCAGGAAGGTGATCGATTCCGCTGTCCCGCCCTCTGGCCATTCTGATTGCCGAGGGCCGACATGACGACAACGAAGTCCCGGCGCGCGGGCAACGCGACGCAATTGACGGTGGTGCATCCCAATGCCGCGGCGATCGATAACGGCGCGCAGTTTCATGTGGTGGCGGTCGGCCCGGAGCGCGACCCGGAACCGGTGCGTTCATTCCGCAGTTTCACCAAGGAGCCTCACGATCTGGCGAACTGGCTGAAGCAGCTCAGGGTTACCACCGTCGCAATGGAATCGACCGGCATCTACTGGATTCCCGTGTTCGAAATTCTGGAGGCGAATGGTTTGGCTGTCGTGCTGGTCAATGCGCGCGGCGCGAAGAAGGTTCCGGGCCGCAAGGCGGATGTGAACGACGCGCAGTGGCTGCAGAAGCTTCATACGTGCGGCCTGCTGCGCACGAGCTTCCGGCCACGCCAGGACGTGGCCACACTTCGCTCCTATCTGCGACAAGGAGAACGGCTGCTCGAATATGCCGCGGCGCATATCCGGCACATGCAGAAGGCGCTATGCAGATGAATCTGCAACTGCATCACATCGTGTAGGACGTGACAGGTGCCACGGGCATGAAGATTATCCGTGCCATCGTGGCTGGCGAGCGCAATGCCGAGACGCTAGTCCAGCATCGCGACGTGCGTTGCAAGGCATCGGTTCAGACCATCCAGGCCGCGCTAATCGGCAACTATCAGGCCGAGCACGTGTTCGAGCTGACCCAGGTCCTTGCGCTATACGACTTTTACCAGACACAGGTCGCGCAATGCGACGAACGTATCGAACTCGCTCTGCGGCAACTGCAGACCGGTGTCGAACCACCTACCGTGCCATTACCTGAGGCGCGATGCCGAACCAGGCAGCCGAACGGCTTTCGCTTTGACGTCCGCGCTGCGCTATACGGCATGCTCGGGATCGACCTGACCCAGATTCACGGCCTCGGACCCTACGTAGCGCTCAAGCTCGTTGCCGAATGTGGCAATGACATGTCGTGCTGGCCCACAGCAAAACACTTCACGTCGTGGTTGTGTCTGGCTCCGGGCAACAAGTCGGTAATGCGTGTTTCAGACGTGTAGCCGATCGCTTTCTTGTTCGATCAACCATCGTAGACCTCGGCCGATTCGGCGCCCCCCGGTGATGCGTCGTCTTCGGCGGCTACGCCGCATTCGACTCCTCACCACCGGCCAAAACCTTCGCCGCCACCCCGGTCAACCTGATTGTCGATATCAACGCACAGTACGTATCGAGCAGACGAGCCCGATCATCGGGGCGGGGGGCGACGAATCGCAGGCTTCATCTAGGTCGACTGAAAACTGAAGGCTGGGGTTGGAGCTCGACTGCTACACCGCGGAATCGTCAAGCACGGATGCCCTGCCGATTTCGATTCGCGCGACTGTGCGATCCTGGTACTGCATGACTACACGCCGATGCATATGCATCTTGACGATTGCGGGATTGCACCACGCGGGTAATTCCGCATATTACTAATACTTTACGATTTCTATACTGACTTACCGATTGACGGTCAGGCTTCCTAAGAACGTGTGAATCGGCGCGCATGAGCCCGCATCGAGGCTGCATGCAAGAAAAGACATGCTACGGAGACAGCTATGGGAATTCGCTTGAAAAGCGTTGTGGGTGCGCTCGCCCTTTGCGCCCTCGCCAATGTCAGCTATGCGGCAGATCCGATCAAGATCGGCGTCGACGGCCCTTTCACCGGTGGCTCGTCTTCGATGGGCGTGAGCATGCGTGACGGCGTGCGCCTCGCGACCGCGGAGATCAATAAAGCCGGTGGCGTGCTGGGCCGCCAGATCGTGCTCGTGGAACGCGACGACGAAGCAAAGAACGAACGCGGCGTGCAGATCGCGCAAGAGCTGATCAACAAGGAAAAAGTCGTGGCGGTGGTCGGCTACATCAACACCGGCGTCGCGCTCGCTTCGCAGCGCTTCTTCCAGGAAGCGAAGATTCCCGTGTTCAACAACGTCGCCACAGGCAGCATCGTGACGAAGCAGTTCACCGATCAGCCGGATAACTACGTGTTCCGCAATGCCGCCGCGGATCGCATCCAGGCGCCGATGATCGTCGAAGAGGCTGTGACCAAACGCGGCTTCAAGAAGGTCGCAATTCTCGCCGACTCGACCAACTACGGTCAGCTCGGCCGCGAAGACCTCGAAAAAGCGCTCGCCGCCAAAGGCGTGAAACCCGTCGCCGTCGAGAAATTCAATATCAAGGACGTCGACATGACCGCGCAACTGCTCAAGGCCAAAGAGGCCGGCGCGGAAGCAGTGCTGACGTACGGGATCGGACCAGAACTCGCGCAGATCGCCAACGGCATGGCCAAGCTCGGCTGGAAAGTGCCGCTGATCGGCAGCTGGACCCTGTCGATGGCGAACTATATCGACAACGCGAGCACCAACGGCGAAGGCGCGCGCATGCCGCAGACCTTCATTCAGGAAGCGAACACGCCGAAGCGCAAAGCCTTTATCGAAGCGTACCTGAAGGAATTCAAGCCGAAGAACAACCGCATCGACTCGCCGGTGTCCGCCGCGCAGGGTTACGACTCGGTCTATCTGCTGGCCGCCGCGATCACCCAGGCCGGCTCGACCGACGGCCCGAAAGTGCGCGCCGCGCTCGAAAACCTCAACACCAAGGTGGAAGGCGTCGTGATGGTCTACGACAAGCCGTTCACGCATGACGACCACGAAGCGATCAGCCCGAACGTGCCGGTGGTCGGCGAGGTCAAGGGCGGCCGCGTGGTCTATGCGTACGAAGCCGACAAGAAAGGCGGCAGCCAGTTGCGCAGCAAGCAGGCGAGCTCGGCGAACTGAGCGTGGAATAAGCGCGGAACAAGCGCTAAGCAAGCGCGGCGGCATGTTACGAAGCCGCACCCGCCTTGAGGCGGGCGCGGCTTTGCTTCATATCCGGTGAACTCCAAGGCGGTCGACGATGGCCATTCTTCTGCAGCTCATTTATAGCGGCATTGCGCTCGGCATGATCTACGCCGTGATCGCATTCGGCTATCAACTCACATTCGCCACCTCGGGCACGCTGAACTTCGGCCAGGGCGACGCGCTGATGCTCGGTGCGCTGGTCGGCCTCACGCTAGTCACGCTCGGCGTCAATTACTGGCTGATGATTCCGCTCGTCTGCGTGTTCGGTCTGCTGCAGGGCGCGTTCGTCGAACGGATCGGGGTGCGGCCGGCGATCAAGATCAAATCCGAGTTCGGCTGGATCATGTCGACGATCGCGCTCGGCATCATCTTCAAGAACGTCGCGGAGAATCTCTGGGGCCGCGACGATCTGCGCTTCCCCTCCCCGCTGCCGGAAGCACCGCTGAAAGTGTTCGGCGCCAATGTGCTGCCGATGGAATTGCTGGTGGTCGGCGGCGCCCTCGTGATGATGCTGGCGGTCGAGTTCTTCAACCGCAAGACGATCTTCGGCAAGGCGGTGGTAGCCACCGCGAACGACCGCGATGCCGCGGCGCTGATGGGCATCAACACCGGTCTCGTCATCACGTTTTCGTATGCGCTGTCGTCGCTGACCGCGGCCTTTGCCGGCGTGCTGATCGCGCCACTCACGCTCACCGGCGCGACGATGGGCGCGGTACTCGGGCTCAAGGCGTTCGCGGTGGCGATCATCGGCGGGCTGTCGAGCGGGCTGGGTATCGTGGTGGGCGGCGTGATTCTCGGGATTGCCGAGACCACGACCGGCTTCTACCTCTCCACCGGTTACAAGGACGTACCCGGGCTCGTCCTGCTGCTGATCGTGCTCGCGTTGAAACCTGCCGGCCTGTTCGGCAAGACGTCGATCAAGAAAGTGTGAGGACCGCCGTGAATCCGAAGAAACTCATTGTGTCCGCACTGGCGCTGATCGCGCTCGCGGTGTTTCCCGTGCTGTCGGGGAACCCGTACTACATCCACCTGCTCGAGACGATCATGATCTACGCGATCCTGCTCTTCGGTCTCGACATCGTGGTCGGCTATACGGGGCAAGTGTCGCTCGGGCATGCCGGGTTGTTCGGCGTGGGCGCTTACACGGCCGGTGTGTTGTTCTTCAAGCTCGGCATGCCGTTCATCGTCACCGCGCCGCTGGCGATTCTCATCACCGCGGGCTTCGGCGCGATTCTCGCGCTGCCGGCCTTGCGCGTGTCCGGTCCCTACCTCGCGATGGTGACGCTGGCGTTCGGCACGATCCTCCAGATCCTCATCAACGAGATGGATTTTCTGACCAACGGGCCGATGGGCGTGAAGATCCCGAAGCCCTCGATCGGCGGCCGGCCGATGAACGAGGTCGAGTACTACTGGCTCGTCGCGGCACTGCTGGTCGCCTCGCTGATCGTCGTGCACCGCGTGCTCAGATCGCATCTGGGCCGCGCGTTCGAGGCGCTGCGCGACAGTCCGATCGCGTCGGACTGCATGGGTGTTTCGGTGTACCGCTACAAGGTCTACGCGTTCGTGATCAGCGCGGGGTTCGCCGGCCTGGCGGGCTGCCTCTATTCGTATTCGGAGCAGTACATCTCGCCGAATACGTATAACTTCGAACTCACCATTCTGTTCCTGCTCGCGATCATCATGGGCGGCCGCAAGACCCGCACCGGCGCGCTGCTCGGCTCGGCGATCATCGTGCTGCTGCCCAAACTGCTCGACGACATCGACATGTTCCGCACCGTCGCCTCGGTGCTGGCAGCGGTCGTCGTGATCGGCGCGGGTGTCGCGCTGGCGCGCAAGGTGTCCACGCCGCGCAAGGTCGCGATTCCGGTTTTGGGCACGGTGGGTCTCGCCGCGTTTTCCTACCGGATCGACACGCTTGCCGACTGGCGGTTGACGATCTTCGGGCTGATGATTCTGCTGGTGGTGTATTACTTGCAGGACGGCGTGGTCGGTTTCGTGCGCAAGATCGTGATGCATGGCCGCGTCCGCACGGTTACTGTCGACACCACGAAACCGGCCACGATCGGTGGCGATGCCATTCAGGCAGTGCAGGCGAGCGGTACGGAAGACATTCTGCAATTGCGCGGCATCCTGATGCAGTTCAGCGGACTGAAGGCGCTCAACAACGTCGATCTGACCGTGCGGCGTGGGACGATTCACGGCCTGATCGGCCCGAACGGATCGGGCAAAAGCACGATGATGAACGTACTGACCGGTATCTATGTGCCGACCGCTGGCACGCTCGACTATCGCGGCGCGTCGCTCGCGGGCAAGACCTCGGCGCAGATTGCGCTGTCCGGTATCGCGCGCACGTTCCAGAACGTGCAGTTGTTCGGCGAGATGACCGCGCTCGAGAATGTGCTGGTCGGCCTGCATCACACGTTCAACGCCAATCTCGCGGATGTCGGGCTAATGTCGTCGCGCTATCGACGCGAGGAACGCGCCGCCCGTGAGCGTGCGTTCGGCATGCTGCGCTTCGTCGGCCTGGACAATGTCGCCGCCGAAGAAGCACGCAACCTGCCGTACGGCAAACAGCGGCTGCTCGAAATCGCGCGGGCGCTCGCGCTCGATCCGCAACTGCTGCTCCTCGACGAACCCGCCGCGGGACTCACTGCGCCGGATATCAAGGAACTGGTCGCGATCATTCGCAAAGTGCGCGATCACGGCATTACTGTCGTGCTGATCGAGCACCACATGGACGTGGTGATGAGCGTCTGCGATCGGGTTTCGGTGCTGGATTTCGGGCAGAAAATCGCCGAAGGCAAGCCTGCCGATATTCAGTCCAACGATAAAGTCATCGAAGCTTATCTCGGCGGCCAGCCTGCCGGCCAAGCGGCGTGAACCGACTCAACGCGCCTACAGGAACAGACATGTTATCGATCAGAAATCTGCATGCGGGCTACGGCAAGGTCAAAGTGCTGCACGGCATTTCGATCGATGTGCCGAAGGCGTCGGTTGTCACGCTGATCGGCTCGAACGGCGCGGGCAAAACGACGACGATGCGGGCGATCTCCGGCATGATCCGGCCGAGTGCCGGCGAGATTACGATGGGCATCGGCGCGAACGCGAAGCGCATCGACGCGTTGGAGTCACATCGCATCGCACGGCTCGGGCTCGCGCATTCGCCGGAAGGCCGGCGCGTGTTCGCGACCATGAGCGTGACCGACAACCTGATGCTCGGCGCGTTTCCGCGCCTGACATCGGCGCGGCCGCGCGGCGACGTGAAGGCCGATCTGGAGCGCGCGATCGAGATGTTTCCGCGGCTCAAGGAGCGGCGTCACCAACTGGCCGGCACGCTTTCCGGCGGTGAGCAACAGATGCTGGCCATGGCGCGCGCGATCATGATGAACCCGGAGTTGGTCTTGCTCGACGAACCGTCGATGGGACTCGCGCCCATTCTGGTCGAAGAGGTGTTTCGCATCATCGGGAATCTGAAGAGTCAGGGCGTCACCATGTTACTGGTCGAGCAGTTCGCCGCCGCGGCGCTCAATGTGGCCGATTATGGCTATGTGCTTGAGAACGGCAAGATCGCGGCGCATGGGCCCGCGGCGGAGTTGCGCAACGATCCCTCGGTGAAGGCGGCGTACCTGGGGGCCACTCACTGAGGTGCATCGGCTAGTGCGTGGCACGAACCGTGCAGGTTGCGCACGCAACCTTCTCTTTCAACTCGACAAGCCAGATGAAAGATTTAGCATATTCCGTGCGAGATCGAACACTCTTCTGGCGGCCTAGCCAGCACACTTAAGGCAACGGAATTCTCGCCATAGGCGTGGCTGGAATCCGGAACACGAACGCGCAATACGTTGCGACGGCCATCCACACTCATCTCGTCGGAGCCCGGCGTCTGCGCGGCAAGCCGCTTTCATCATACACATGGATGCGGCGATTGACGCATGCCCTAACCGAGCTTTGTGTGCTGTACCGAACGGAGTAGCGGCATTCGTACAGATACTCTACGTCTACACATGCTCGACCAAACACGGAGCGGGCGCGTATTTATTGAATTGATCGCCATCGTGGGTCAATGCGGGAATGGCCAGAGGCGGCCTGCCACGTGAAACCGGTTTACCTATCGCATCCGGCTTCGGCTGTGACAATTGGAATTTTGATAACGATCAACATTTTCGTAGTGCCAACGGTGGCCGTCAAATGTATCGCGACACTGATTGGCATATCTTTCTGAGTCGGCCAAGACATCGGCATTTTACGACTTGTCCGCAAACGGACGCCGAATTGCCAAGCTATACTTTCTACTGAAATAATTAGGATTTATGTTGCCGGGGAATGCGATGCTTCGCATGCTTCTAGCGTGCGCCCCTGCTTCGTAGGAGAAGTTTTTTTATTAATTTTTCTTGATCTTTTCTTCTTAATTATCTGAAGTACTTTTTATAGCAATTAAAGATTGCTATATCCCTATTTTCCTATCTCGCGTTGTCCGCCGAAATAACCGGCACGACTTGCAATGCCGAAACACTGATGTACTCGTCAACGAACTTCGCACCGGGGGCAGCAATGGCTTTAGTCGGCAAGGTATCGGAATCAGTGTCAAAGGACGTCAATCCTTTCGATGCCCGCTACGAAAGTCGTTCACACGCCGATCATCCTGAATTGGGCGGCCGCGGCTTTTCAGCTTCACATGTGGATAGCACCTCGGAATTGAACCGCGCCGACGAGTCCCTTTCTGCGGACGTGTCCGCGGATACCGCTGCAGGCCCCGTGGCTCGCCGTACGTTGTCGGCGGCTAATGACTCTGACATCCCGTCGAGAAAAGGTGACTTCACGAAACGCACTTTCGATATTCTCGGCGCATCCGCCTTGCTCCTTGTGCTGCTGCCGATTCTTCTCGTCATAGCTTGCGTCGTGCTGAGCGACGGCGGGTCGGCTTTCTTTGGCCATCCGCGCGTTGGAAGAGGCGGACGATCGTTTCGCTGTCTGAAATTCCGCTCCATGGTGCCGAAGGCCGACGTCGTTCTTGCCGAGCTCCTTGCCACCGACGCCAATGCGCGCGAGGAATGGAATCGCGATTTCAAACTGAAGAACGATGTACGCATCACCACCGTCGGCCGGTTTCTGCGCAAGTCGAGCCTCGATGAACTGCCTCAACTCTGGAATGTCCTTCGGGGCGACATGAGTCTCGTCGGTCCTCGCCCCATCATCACCAAGGAACTGGAACGCTATGGCTCCGACGCCCACTATTACCTGTCGGTCAGGCCCGGCGTGACAGGATTGTGGCAAGTCAGCGGACGAAATAACGTTGACTACGCAACGAGAGTCGCACTGGACGTCTCGTACGTGAAGGAACGCTCGACCCTGCTCGACATCAGCATTCTGCTGAGAACATTCAAAGTGGTCTTCGACGGAAGCGGGGCGTATTGAACATCGTGTACGCCCGGCACAGCAAAGTAATCCGTATGGAGTGCCCATGCAAATTGTTCACGTCGTCGAATCGGCTTCTACAGGCACGCTCTCCGTGGCGTGCATGATCTCGAATCGTCTCGCCAGTGAAAGTCACGAAGACTGCGTTGAATTCTCACGGCGTAGCGAAGCACCCGACAACTTACCTTCTCTCTCCCCTCGAACGTTCTGTCGCGGCAATTTCATATGAAGGCCGAGCGGTGAACGTTTGTGCTGGCTGACAGCGCCTTCTCGATGCTTACATCGACTGGCATACCGGAGCGATATCTGATGAAACAGTTAGCGGAGCGGTCCAACGTGCACCGGGAAGAGGCCCCCGTTCAGACTGCGTTGCCAGCCGACGCTGGCTCGGCGCGAGACTCTCATTGGCGGGGTCCGTCTGCTGGGTTTGCAATCAATGGCAAGTTTGCGTCTCAACGCATAACAGGAGTGCAACGTGTCGGTTATGAACTGGCGATGGCGTTCCAGCGTCTGTTTCCTGAGGAAGCCGACCTGCCCTTGTTGATTCCCTCGAACGCACGAACTGACGTTGTCTTGCCGAAAGCAAAAATGATCGGCCGGTGGCTGAAGGGTTCTCTATGGGAGCAACTGGCACTGCCATTCGCGATTGGCGGCCGAACGCTTCTCAGCCTTTGCAATATGGGCCCCTTGTTCGCTCGCCGGCAGGTCGTGATGATGCACGACGTTGCGATCTACGATCTACCGGAAAATTACTCGTGGAAGTACAGGCTCTGGTATCGCGTTGCGTTTTCTCTGCTGAAGCGCAACGCTAGTCACATCGTGACGGTGTCGGAATTCTCTAAGACACGAATCATGGAGCGCCTTGGCATCGACGCGTCACGCATTTCGGTGGTCCTGAATGGCGTGGACCACTTTGAAAAGATCGCACCGGACACGGCGATTCTGTCGCGGTTGAACCTGCAGAACGACGGATACGTGCTCGCTGTCGGAAATCTCTCGGTAGGAAAGAACCTTCCACGCATAGTTGCCGCGATGGAGCGCCTGAGTGACCGCCATGACTTGAAGTTTGTTGTCGTTGGCGGATGCGATTTGCGGGTCTTCAGTTCACAGGCGAAGGTAGGGTACGACTTGTCGAAAAACATCATCCCCGCAGGATTCGTATCGGACGGCGAATTGAGAGCGCTGTACGAAAACGCAGGCTGCTTTCTGTTTCCGTCCTTATATGAGGGCTTCGGATTGCCGCCGCTTGAAGCGATGTCTTGTGGATGTCCTGTCATCGTGTCACGTGAAGCTTCGCTTCCTGAGGTATGCGGCAATGCTGCGATGTACTGTGACGCGCATTCGGTCGACGACATCGTCGACAAAGTGACGCAGATGATGGAGGACGCCGCGGTGCGCGAAACCTGGCGCGAACGCGGAAGGGAGCATGCCCGTGGCTTCCGGTGGGAGCGGTCTGCACATCAATTGCTCGACGTTCTCGAGCGTGAGCTCGCGGGCGGAGTGGCTCGCCCGGTTCACGCGCGATCCGCGCCTTCGCGCGTTTAGCGCGGATCGCGCAACACCTATCAGGATGCGCCGGTCCAAGCATCTGCAAGCTCGTCGCGCCTCACTGCGGCAAGACCTTTTTTACGACCTATTCGAAGGAGCTTCGCAGCATGAATACGCCCGCCTCCACGATCGATCTTGCCGCCACGCTACGAGATCACTTCGCACGCGTCGTCCTGCCGATCTGGCGCGGGCCCGGCTTCAATACCGCGATGCATCTGCCTTACGAGGCCGTCAGCGCCGACGCGGGCCACGTTCCGATGCCGGTTGAACGCTATCGCGCGATGGCGTGCGCGCGGCAGTTGTTCGTCTTCTCGCAAGCCGGCGAAGCAGCCCATGCCCATGTGCTGTTCGAAGCCCTGCTGCACTACTTTCAGGACAAGCAGCGCGGCGGCTGGTTCTACAGCGTTGATGCGCAAGGTGCGCCGCTCGATACGACGAAAGATCTCTATACGCACGCGTTCCTGGTCTTCGCGTGCGCTGAATATGCCGCAAGCTTCGACAATCGCGATGCACTCGACCTCGTCAATAGCACCTCGTCGCTAATCGAAACGCGTTTCGCCGCGCAACATGGGTTGTTCAATGCAGCGCTCGACGCGGATTTTTCGACGGTGACCGGCACGCCGGTGCAAAACCCGTTGATGCATCTCACCGAAGCCTGGCTCGCCGCGCGCGAAGTGACCCAGGACAGTGCGTTCGATTTCGCGTTGCGCAAGCTGGCCGACGCCATCGAACGCACCTTCGTGCATGCGCCGACCGGCTGCATCGCGGAACTGCCGTTGGGTGTCGACGACAACCGTCTGGAGCCCGGCCATCAGTTCGAATGGTTCTGGCTGGTCAGACAAGCGGGCACGCTATTGAACGGGTCGGGACTCGACGACTCGCTCTCGCGCGCGTTTGAGTTTGCGCAGCAACATGGCGTGGATCCGGTCACGGGCGGCGTGTGCGCGTCGCTCGATGAAGCCGGTCGAGTAAAGGACGCCACGCAGCGGATCTGGGCGCAAAGCGAATATCTGCGCGCACTCGCCACCCGCAACGATGACGCGGCGCGTGCGGTGTTGCCCGGGCAGATCGAGCGCTTCCGCGAGCGGTTTCTGCACGCGCAAGGCTGGTTCGAATGCAAGGCGGCCGCGGGTGACGTGTCGCGCGCCGACATGCCGTCGACTACGCCTTATCATCTCGCCACCGCTTACGCGGCGCTACCGGCTGAAGTTCGCGACGCTCGCAGCATTGCTGCGGCGTGATTGCAGCCTGAGAAGGACAAGGTCCGCGCGATCGTTCGGTTCGCGGGACTGAACTCGTTCATTTCGGCATGCCAATCGATGTGGGCATCGAGCGGGAGCGGGACACCAGCCGGCACAACGAGTCCACACCGTGTCCGCTCTCGACGTCCCGCTCACGTCTGCGCGTCAGGTGCTCACGTTACTCGGTTTTTCAGAGCGGGGTTTCGCTCGCCAAGGTAATAGGGAAATTCGCGCGAGAATATTGCCTCGACTTGCGGAATGCAAGTCAAGCTGCAGTGCCTGCTGGAGTTCCGGGCGACGGACCGTCGCGGTTCCCAATTTAGCCACGACGATGCCCGCCGCGACATTGGAAAGCACGACTGCTTCGTCCAGCGGCATGCCCGCGCCGAGCGCGGCACTAAGCGTGGCAACGACAGTGTCCCCGGCCCCCGTCACATCGAACACCTCGCGCGCGCGCGTTGGCAAATGCAAAGGGGCGTGGCCGCGAGAAATTAACGTCATGCCTTTCTCGCTGCGTGTGACGAGCGCCGCTTCGAATTCAAACGCATCGCAAAGGGCGGCACCCTTCTGCTCGATCGTGGCATCACTCTCGCACCGCCCAACGACAGCCTCGAATTCGGACAGGTTGGGCGTAATGACGGTGGCGCCGCGATAACGCTCGAAATCCGTTCCTTTCGGATCGATGATGACGGGTTTTCCTGCACGGCGAGCGGCGGAGATGAGGTTCTTCGAATCGTGCAATGACCCTTTCGCGTAGTCGGATAAGACCACCGCATCGACTTCGTGCAACTGCCGCTCAAAGCTGAAAATCAGCTCATCTCCATTGCGTTCGGGAAAATGGTCCTCAAAGTCCGCCCTGATCATCTGCTGATGGCGGGAAAGAATCCGAAGCTTGGTGATCGTCTTGCTGCCCGCGACGCGTTGGAGAACGCAATCAACCCCGCCTTCGCGCAGCAACTCTTCGATCCGATCGGCGTGCGCATCCTGCCCGGCCAAGCCGAGAAGGCGAACACGAGCTCCAAGTGCTGCCGCGTTCAGCGCGACGTTTCCCGCCCCACCGACACGCGTCTCTTCAGCTTGCACATGGACGACGGGAACGGGCGCCTCCGGCGAGATCCGCGAGGTCGAACCGTGCCAATACCAATCGAGCATAACGTCGCCTACGACCATTAATTGAGCGCAGTCGAAATCAGGAGGCGAAAGCTTCACCGGCGGGTTTCTTGTCATGGCGGCCTAAATTGATCGAATAAACTTCACTCAGAACGTCGGCGACAGAAGCGACGCTTATTTTTTCCATCACGTACTTCGCATTTCTCGGATATTCAAATCCGAGGCTCAGGAACATTCCGCCTTCTCGCTTAGACACAGCAAGGACTCCACGCTCTTTGCCGACAGGGCCCCATCGAAACGGATTGGTAGGACCATGCAGACTAATCATCGGCGTATCCAGCATTGCGGACAAATGCATGATTCCGGTGTTCACACAAACTATGCATTCCGCCCGCCTTACTATTCCGACCACTTCAGTCAGACTCACCTTGGCTGCCACGCTTACGACCTTCTGGCTGCCGATCAGCTCAACCAATTGTTGAGCCCGTGTGGCATCTTCAGGACCGCCCGTGATGACAATGGCGTGCCCGCTATCAATCAATACATGCGCAAGATCGCGCCAGCACTCCATGGGCCATTCGCGCATGGCGAAATTTGTTCCAGAGGCCCACGGGTGAAAAACAACATATTTATCGTCAATGACGAACGGCAAACTGGAAGGACGAATAGCCTTGGTGATTTTCGGATGTTCCGTCGACTCGATGCCTAGGGGGCGCAATAGCCTTCTGAAATTATCCAGCTCATGAAGGCCTTCGCAATGCTCAACGCTGGCATCATAAGCATAATGGCGGAATTGATTCCTGGTCTTAAAACCAATCGTAAACTTCGTCTTCGTGAAAGCTGCCAATATGGCCGAAATCCTTGGCCATTGCGAAGTGTCGATTAAGACATCGACCTCGTATTTCTTTATTTCCTTGAGCGCGTTCAACGGGCTGGTCAAAGGGACTATGACAACTTCGTCGAACCCGTCGAACAGATCATAGATACGCGCGTTGCTTCGTGATGCAAATATCACTATTCTGGAAATCTTTTTGACTTTCCTCAACTCAGAAATAATTATCGACGACAAGATCGAGTCGCCAATTGCAGCGAAGGCAAAAATGCCTGCTGTCGTGCACTCAACCGGCAGGCGTCGTTTTTTGCGAAGCGCCCCTAATATGTACAAGAAAGCGCCACCGACAATAAGGTCGACGCGCTTGAGAAGGTTCTGTCCGCGCTCATTTTTCATTTCAGGTCCAGCAACATCGAGTTGAACGTCGAGCTAGAACCCGAGCGGCTGCATACCTTCGCCGGCTGGGGTGCGATAGGCGTGACGACCGTGCGCCCGGGCGAATGGCCTTGGCATGCCCCCGTGCGCTTGTCACCACAGGTCTTCACGTTGTCGTACTGTTCGAGCAATGTCGCCAATTCCGCCTCGGTCGTCTGGAGGGATGATCTGACAGGCACCGCGCTGGATCAGGTCATCCAGGCTACCCAACGTCGCCGCTGTACCGTTGTTCGCTGATCCCGTCAATTTGTGCCTTGACGGTGGATTCCCGTTAGCTGGTCGTGACTCTCGACAGGCACCGTGCTCGGCTTACCGCCGCTGCCATTCGACCGCCCCGCGTCAGTCCATACACCGGGTCCGACGATACCTTTGAGGGCTCACACTCCGAAGCAGAAGATCACAACAGTCGGCGGCATCGAGCGCCGAAAGTCTGCAATGGCCGATGATGCAACTGCATGATCCGTGCTGGAACGCGCGCTGTCTGTGCGGCGCCGAACGTTCGAATGCCCGAGTGCATGTGGGGCACCCATTGCGGAAAGCTTTTGCCGCAGAACGACCGGCACAGGAAGGTCGATCGATATACTAAGTACTACTTCTATATCCAGTCCGCAGAATTATTCCGCGAAGGACACTTGGTCTGCGCGAAGCTACCTATCTGTTTCTCCGCGCTTATGCGGATCACTACAACACCGCCTCACGAGGATTCAGGCATGGCGACACGACTTGAACCCGGCATCGTGCAGGGGCGCCGCCTGGTTGGGATATTGCCACTTCAGTAATTTATGCAGGCTTTCGTGGTTCCTATCGGGCGAAACTTCATACCGCCTATTAATGCAACTGTAATCAATCCTGCCACACCACTATTTGCGAAACAAATAGTTTTGCCCGCCTGTCGGCTATCCACCTACCTAAACTGAATCGGCGCCGCGCAACGTGCGCTAAACCACAGACTCCAACGTGGCAAAGGAGGTATTCCTATCACATTTGCGCAAGTCGCGATGGACGCGGCGAAGCTTGTCGCTCCATCGAGAAGCTTGCTACCCGAATCTTGGAGATGGCGCCTTTGAACACGCATATTCTCAGTTTTGGATCGTCTCGCGCAGACAACGAAGCGGGTAACTTTTCGTTGCGCGACATGCTTCATCTATTGCGGGACCCTGTCTGGACACTGCTGGCATTTATCGCCTTTGCGACGTTCGCAGCCTCTCCTATTTTCTTGCGGCGCCTATCCGGCCGTCAGAGCTTTTGGTCATTCACGACTTCAGGAAAGTCGCTGCTCAACTGACCGAGCAGTTCGATCTCGTACCAGTCGACGCTCCGCCTTGCCTGATCTACAAGCAGGCCGCGCAGTCCACACGCACCATCTGTTAGACAGACGAAGTGTCACGCTACAGAACAATCTCCAGTTGAGATCCACAGCAAGGGACTTCACGCAACTTGCTTATTGAAACACCTGGCGAGTTCGCCGGAACGCGGGGCCTTGAAGCCGGGCAGCTTCGAGATCCAAATATGTGTCGCAGCGAGAACTATTGATTCTCGATCATGTTGGGGTGAACTATTCATGAGCCGATCTACGCCGCAAATTGGAATCGAGGTAAACGAGAATCGTATTCCCTTCAATACGCCCGCTATGACGGGTAATGAACTGAAGTACGTCGCAGAAGCTCACTTCAGTAAAAAGCTCGCTGGCGACGGCTCCTTCACAGGACGTTGCAACGAGTGGCTGCAGGAAAGAAGCGGTGCCGGCAAGGCATTGCTGACTCACTCCTGCACAGCCGCGCTTGAGATGGCAGTCCTGTTGCTGGACATCCAACCCGGCGACGAAATCATCATGCCGTCGTACACGTTCGTCTCGACGGCGAACGCATTCGTCCTGCGCGGTGGCGTGCCTGTCTTCGTGGATGTCCGCGAAGACACTATGAATCTCGACGAGCGATTGATCGAAGCGGCGATCACGCCACGAACTCGAGCGATCGTCCCGGTGCATTACGCCGGCGTGGCTTGCGAAATGGACACGATCGTATCCATCGCTCAGCGCCATGGACTCAAAGTCGTCGAAGACGCGGCGCAGGCCGTCATGGCAACCTATAAGGGCCGTGGCCTCGGCTCCATTGGCCACCTCGGAGCTTACAGTTTTCACGAAACGAAAAATATCATCTCGGGCGAAGGTGGCGCGTTGCTCGTGAACGATCCCGCCCTCACGAGGCGCGCGGAAATAATCCGTGAGAAAGGCACTGATCGAAGCCGCTATCTCCGCGGAGAAGTCGACAAATACACCTGGCAGGAAGTCGGCTCTTCATTCTTACCAAGTGAGTTGATCGCTGCCTATCTATGGGCTCAACTGGAAAGTGCTGAAAAGATTACTCAGGCGCGCCTCGCGCACTGGGAGCGATATCATGCGCTTCTCGAGCCGTTCGAGCGCCGAGGCGCGCTCCGTCGTCCGATCGTGCCGAAAGAGTGCCAGCACAACGGGCATATGTACTACGTTCTGGTTGAAGACGAACACGTGCGCCAGCGTCTACTCGATGAATATAGAAGGCAGGAAATAGGTTCGGTATTTCACTATGTTCCGCTTCATTCATCGCCTGGCGGGCAACGGTACGGCAAAGCTGGCGGCCCATTGGACGTTACCATCGACCAGTCAAAACGCCTGATTCGGCTTCCCCTCTGGGCCGGCTTGACCGAAACGCAACAAATGCGCGTGGTCGATATTTTTAGCGCGCTGGTGAAATAGGGCTGAACCATGCTAGACACGCATGTGCGAATCGCATCCGGGCGTTGACGAGAGGTCGTCGGCAGCGGCCCGGATGTGCTCACGCACCGGAAGGTGCGGGGGTGATGATGTTGCCGACCTCCGTCGCGGAGTTCTCTTATCTCGCGCCGTAGACTTTCGTCGCCATCGCTTGTGCCCGGGTGCGGGCCGGGAGATTGGCAGCACGCCGGAGTAACGAAGCGCTGCCACGCAGTCCCTCAGTCAATGATCGGCGACTGACAATGAGAAGCCGGCTCTAAGTCCTTTGAACACGCTCGATCTGGCCGCCGGCGAAAACTTCACGCATTTGACCGTCAACGTGACGACGGCATAGGCAATCGCAATTGCGCGGTGTGCAGGTGCGAGGTGCTTGCGGCTGAAATAAACGCGATTGCGCGCCGTATAGAACAGGCTGAAGGGACTTTCATTACCGCCGGTAGACACCGCCACCTTGTGACCGACGCTCGATGTCGGCACGTATAGCAGGCGGATATTGGCACTCTTCATGCGCCAGACGAAGTCGCTGTCGTCGTAATAGACGAAGTATTTTTCGTCCATCATTCCGACTGTCTGAAAGATGCTTTTGTGCAGCAACATAAAGCAGGTCGGCGCGTATTCTGTAAACATTTCTTCGTCGAACTGCCCGCGATCTTCCTTCCGATCGCCCACGTGCGGCGTGGTGGCGGTAAGCGGCGAGAATCTTCCGCCCGCACACCATATCCGATTGGTGCCGTGATAGGTAATCTTGGGCACCGAGGCCAACGCACCCGACTCCTCGGTGTGCCGCACCAGTCCCGCGATCACGTCGGGATCCGGGAAGGCGGTGTCGTTGTTGGCCAGCAAAACGTATTCGCATCCGTCTGCAAGCGCCATCTCTATACCCTGATTGTTGCCGCGAGCAACGCCGACATTGTCGCTATTGAATACGATATCGGCGTGGATATCGTTTAGAGTCGCAAGCTCGCGCGATATCGCACACCCCGTATCCTTCTCGCTGTTGTCGATCACGTACAGCTTGAAATTCGCATCTCGCTGGGCTGCCAGACTCTTGAAAAAATCAGGAAGCACGGAATCGGAGCGATACAGCACGGTGACGATCCCGATCAGCGGCGAACCATATCTCGTTGACATATCGCGTCCTTCAAATGAGTTGCGGAGGCGGCCGTCGCGGCGCCTCCGTCATAGCGTGAGGGCGTCACACCGATGTGTCATGCGGCGCGTTCACAGCCCTTGTATAGACCCTTCTCCCGCATCTCGGCGATGCTCTTCTCGTAGGTATCGGCCATCACCTCCTGCTGGTCGACCCACCGGGCAAACCGTGCGATGCCTTCGCTGAACGACACCTTGGGCTCGAATCCGAGCATGTCCCTTGCCTTGGTCAAATCGGCGTAGACATGGCGTACATCGCCCAGGCGGAATGCGCCCGTCACGGTGACGCTGACATCGCTGGCATACACCTCGCACAAAGTCTTGGCGACGTCCATGACCGAAGTGCGCACGCCCGAACCGATGCCGAACACGTTGTCCGCCGCGTTCGCGTTCGTGAGCGCTGCGTAGGTCGCATCCACCACGTCATCGATGTAGACGAAGTCACGGCTTTCCAAACCATCTTCGAAAATATTGATCGGATTGCCGTTTTTGATGCGCGTCGAAAAGATCGAGAGAATGCCCGTGTAGGGGTTCGATAACGACTGCCCCGGACCGTAGACATTCTGATAACGCAACGCCGACGCATCGATGCCGATAGAACGGCAAGTCGTCATCACCATCTGTTCCTGAGTCTGCTTGGTAATGCCATAAAGCGAGGTCGGATGGATTTTCGATTCCTCGTCGGTGGGCACGCATTCCATCGCTTCGCCGCTTACCGGGCAGAGATGCTCGAACTGGCCTTCGAGCATGCCTTTTTCCTTCCGCGGACCGGGATACAGAATGCCGGCGGCCGGGGAACGATACTTGCCTTCGCCGTAAATCGCGCGAGACGAAGCAACGACCACTTTGCGCACGGAATTGCGGCTATTTTTCACCAGTATGTCGAGAATCAGCGCTGTGCCATGCACGTTCACGTCGACATAGCGATCGACCTCGTACATCGATTGGCCCGTACCCGTCTCGGCCGCAAGATGAACGATCGCGTCCTGCCCCTGCATGACACGTTCGAGCATGGCTCGATCAGTCACCGACCCCTTCACGAAGTGCACGCTTTCCGGCAACGATGCGAAGATCGCAGACGTGACGCTGGGATTCTCTCCGTGAATCTGCGGGGAGAGGTTATCGAGGACCGTGACTTCCGCATTGTTGGCGCAGAGCTTGCGCGCCAGACTCGAGCCGATAAAGCCGGCGCCACCCGTAATCAGGACTTTCATTGTTTCTCCCTCTCCCAACATCTGGTTTCGAAGTTGTAGCGCTTGATGATTTGCGCCGGATTACCTGCGACCACGCAATAGTCGGGAACGTCGCGGGTCACTACCGAATGCGCGCCGACCACGACGTGGCGGCCAATTTTCACGTTGGGCAGAATGACTGCGCTAAATCCAATAAAAGCGCCCTGCCCGATCACCACATAGTTACCTCGCGTGCGAATACGCTCGCCAATGCGGGTGGTGTCATTGACGTTCTCATACGGATGCTCGACATCGACAATGGCAACGTTGCCGGTAATGGTCGCGCCGTCGCCGATCTCGATTGAAGAGCCGCATACGATGTGAACGTTCTGCTCGATATTGACCCGGCTTCCGATCGTGAGCCGCGGCGGCGCAGCCGAATCCGTCACGACGAGTTCGATGCGCGCACCAGGCCGAATCAGTACACGCTCGCCAATCGACGCGTAATGCACGTTGACGAGTAGCATGGGACGAAAGATCGTCGTTTTCGCGCCGACCGACTTGAACACATGCGCGTACCACAGGCGTGTCTTGAGTCGGTACCAAGCGAGAAGCGCGCGGTTACACAGATCGAGAAGCCTCAATCTTTTAGTGGCAGGACGCTCGTTCTCCTGTACGGTGGTACTCATGCGTGGGCCCGTTGTCGTCCGGTCACTTGCTTGAGCCGCGTATAGACAGCGCGTGACAGACGTGGCCACCGGCGCGTCGAGTACAAAACTAGCTGTTTCGTGCTGATTCTTGCCGCGCGCCAGCTCGACTCGATGCAGTCCTCGAAGTTATCCTCGTGTCCATGCTCCAGATAGAAGATGGCCGAGGTCAGATAGAACTTTGCGCGCCCCCGGTTGACTGTGTCGCTCGCCATGCCGAGATCGGCCGCGATCTGGCAGGTCTGGATCATGTCGGCCATGTATTCCCTATGACGCTCGGGATTGTTGATTCGTGTCGAGGTCATGCCGGTCCGGTTGACACGGTAAAGGCCCCACTCTTCGTCCAGGTAGCAGCCTTGCCAGCCGAACACCACCTGGAGCAGGTGGGCCACATCACAGACTGATTTCAGACCTACGTCAACGGGGCTGCGATGACGCAGATGGGCCCGATACATCTCCGAGCTATGAAAAAAGTACGGTCCGTTCTTGATGAGGAATTCGGCGTCGAACGTTGCGGGCTTATTTTGGGGTAGTGGATACGGCACAGACTCCAACGTATCCTGGTCCACCGTGCGCATCCTATGGACCACGAGACCGCATTCAGGATGCTCTCTTAAGAAATCGAGTTGGCGCTGCAGCTTGCCAGGAAGCATGACATCGTCGCCGTCGATGTTCGCGATGTATTCGCCCTTCGCCATCGCGACGGTATCGGCGAAGTTCGCCGCGAAGCCGACGTTGGCGTCGTGCGAAATGACCTTGATCACATCCGGATAGCGCGATCGAAACGACTCGATGACGTCGAGGGAGTTGTCTGGCGAATTATCATCGCCCACGATCACCTCGAATGGCACATCGAGCTTCTGGTCGAGTACGCTTTGGAGGCACGGACCGACATACTCGCCTTGCCGGTAGCAGAGCACGATGACCGATAGTACGGGCGTGGCTTGCTCCTGGACCGGAGGGTAAAGGTTAGTATCCATGCTGTTGTCTCAGTTGAGGACCAGCCGCCCGGCCAGGTGGCGAGCCTTTCGTTGAATAATCGGCGAGACCGCGATGGTCAATGCGGCCATAGCGAGCCACGCTCCTGATAGAACAAAGAACAGACCAATACGCGAACAGCTTGTGAGATCCGCGAAACTCAACAACAGTCCGACGGGGGTGAGCGCAGCGATACGCGCAGCGAGGCCGCGATACCAACTGGCGTTGATACCGGGGATAAACTTTCGATGTACGATCGCAACCCAGCCGAACAGGAGCAGAAAGTTCATTCCCGCCCACGCATAGGCAGCGCCGACCGCACCGAGATGAATGCCGCCAAATAGGACCGCGGGCGCATAGAGGACAAGAAAGCCGATATTGCCTTTCAGATGCAGCGACAGGTCCCCTTTCGCGTACTGCACGATAAACGCCAGCGAAGCGATCGCCGAAAATGCGTTTCCTGCCGCATAGCATTGCATCGTTCGCAATGCGTCGGGACTCAACGGTGCGCTTGCGGACCAGAATCGAAGCACGGCCTCGGGCGCACAGATGAACACTGCCGCAACCGGGATCACCGCCAATGACGTCAGTTCAGTGGCCTGTGCATACATCTGGCGAATTCGTTCCCCGCCGCCGAAGCTTTCTGTAGTCAGCCGTGGAATGAACGCCTGTTGAATCGGGTTGGCCAACAACAAGATTCCGCTCGCCAACAGAGTCGCCAGGCTGAACACCGCAAAATCCGCCAGCGGCAAGATTTTCGAAAGGGCGATCTTGTCGATCTGTGTGGTGCAGGCCCAGATCACCGTCGCCAATGCAATCGACAGCGACAGCTTCGCGCGGGACGACAGTACCTTCCATGAAAAACGCGTCGACAGAAACGGTATGTCGATCGTACGGCCGAGCAGTGTCCGCATCGCGGCCGCTTCTACGACAATCGCCAAAAGTTGCCAAACAAAGAAGAACTCGATACGCGGCCAGATCATGATGATCGGCACAACGAGCACCGTGCGTATCACGGCAAAGGTGATGACAATTCCGTTGAGTGCAACCTGTCGATCGATGCCGACCACACCCCCACGGTATAGCGCACCGAGCCACCGCCCGATGGCAGTCAGCATCATCAGCACAAATGCCGTACGAATCACGCTCGGAGGCAGTGTGGACGCGTTCAACCATCGTTCGGCGAAATAAGGCGCGATGAAGATCGACAAGACGAACAGGATGGCGCTGGTGCCGAGAATCAGCTTTTCCAGTGATTCCAGCAACAACCCGACTTCAGCTTTCGAACCGGTACCGGCCCGCAGGCTGCCGAGCTCCCGGCACAACGTGGGCGAAAGACCGAAGTCCAGAACGAGTACCCATGCGAGAACCACCGCGTTGATCGCAATCAGCCCATAAGCTTCGACCCCAAGATGACGCACGTATATCGGGACCATGACGATGCCGAGCAACGCGGTCACCATCTGTCCAACGAAATTTGCGAGCAGGGTTCGTCTCAACATCGCGGTCTGCCAGTAAATTAGGTAAGGGCTGAAGGTACGCCAGAGTCGCCGCGAATTCTGAATTGACATCGTCAATATCAACTCATCGCGAACGTGTCTTAGGGCGAGCGCTTGATCTGCCAAACGACCGAAAGATGTCACCTCCATTCCGGCCGGTCGATGCCGGAATGACAATTCGCGCTGACCACAACGCGTTTCGACGATAGGGAAAAATGACTACTTGTGAAACTTGATGTATTACGAAAGTATTTGATGCGGGCTCAGGGCGTATTGTGACTATCGGCAAACGCCCCTCGACTGCGTGAACAGACGCGCATACGAACACTTATGCGCAAGCCAACTCACGATGCGCATCACTGCGGTCTACGCCTTGAAGCGTACCTGTGCAGCTTCAATTTAAATGTGCGGCGGCGCACGTTCAGCAAGGTGCGTATGAGCTATCGCATGGAAGCCGGAAGCAGCTTCGCTCCATTCGAACATGACGGGGTCAGCGGCTTGGCCACGCCACCTGATCCTTCGGAAGATTGAGCAGATACTGGCCATACGCATTCTTGGCGAGCGGTTTGGCGAGTTGGAGCAATTTCTCCTCGTCGATCCAATGTCGGCGGAATGCAATCTCTTCCGGACACGCCACTACCAAACCCTGACGCTTTTGCAGCGTTTCGATAAACGTAGCCGCCTGGATCAGTGAATCATGCGTGCCTGTGTCGAGCCACGCGTAGCCACGGCCCATGATTTCCACTTCGAGCGCATTGCGCCGCAGATAGCACGAGTTGACGTCGGTGATCTCGAGTTCGCGACGCGACGACGGTCTGATGTCCGCAGCGATGTGGCAGACCTGGTTGTCGTAGAAATAGAGGCCTGTGACCGCATAGTTCGAACGCGGCTTTTCGGGCTTCTCCTCGATGGAGAGCGCGTGAAAACTCTTATCGAACTCGACTACGCCGTAACGTTCCGGGTCATGCACGTGATACGCGAACACCGTCGCGCCGCTGTCACGCGCATTTGCGCGCTCGAGCTGCGCGGCGAGATCGTGACCATAGAAAATGTTGTCGCCAAGAATCAGCGCCGACGGATCGTTGCCCACAAAATCCCGGCCGATGATGAATGCCTGCGCGAGCCCGTCCGGCGACGGCTGAACCGCGTACTGGATG
>NZ_JARESS010000040.1:0-79314 GCF_046027915.1 Paraburkholderia sp. RL17-347-BIC-D | reverse complement strand
CCCGATTTATGCCGGTAACGCAATCGCAACAGTGCAATCGGCTGATCCGATCAAGGTCATCACGGTCCGCACGACTGGTTTCGACCCTGTGGCAGCCGAAGGCGGCAGCGCATCGGTGGAGAAAATCGAAGCGGCAGCCGACAGCGGCATCTCGTCCTTCGTCAGCCGTGAAGTGACGAAGCTGGATCGTCCGGAACTGACGTCGGCGAAGATCATCGTCTCCGGTGGCCGCGGTCTAGGCAACGGCGAGAACTACACGAAGGTGCTAGAACCGCTGGCGGACAAATTGAACGCCGCGCTGGGCGCATCGCGTGCAGCGGTCGATGCGGGCTTCGTGCCGAACGACTATCAGGTCGGGCAGACCGGCAAGATCGTCGCGCCGCAGTTGTACATCGCAGTCGGCATCTCGGGCGCGATCCAGCATCTGGCCGGGATGAAGGACAGCAAAGTGATCGTCGCGATCAACAAGGACGAAGAAGCGCCGATCTTCAGCGTCGCCGATTACGGTCTGGTGGGCGATCTGTTCACGCTCGTGCCCGAACTCGTTAGCGAACTCGGTTAAGCGCCGTAACGCCGCATAGAAGGCGTCTGGCAGCACATGAAGGGCGTGGGACCGATCAAGTCCAGCGCCCTTTTTTTATATCAGAAGCGGGAGGAGAACTGAAATGAGCTATACGGCGCCCATCAAGGACATGCTGTTCGTGATGAAAGAACTGGCCGGTCTCGAAGACATCGCGACCTTGCCGGGCTTCGAAGACGCGAACCTCGAGACGGCGCAAGCCGTCCTCGAAGAGTCGGCGAAACTGTGCGGTGGCGTGCTGGCGCCGTTGAATGCAGAAGGCGATCGCAATCCGAGCAGCTGGAAAGACGGCGTGGTCACCGCGACGCCCGGCTTCAAGGAAGCGTTTCGCCAGTTCGGCGAAGGCGGCTGGCAAGGCGTGCAACATCCCGTCGACTACGAAGGCCAAGGCCTGCCGAAGCTGATCGCGACGCCGTGCGTCGAAATGCTCAACGCGTCGAATTTGTCGTTCGCGCTGTGTCCGCTGCTGACCGACGGCGCGATCGAAGCGCTGCTCACCGCCGGCACCGAAGCGCAAAAACAAACCTATGTGCCGAAGCTGATTTCCGGCGAGTGGACCGGCACGATGAACCTGACCGAGCCGCAAGCCGGTTCCGATCTCGCGTTGGTACGCACGCGCGCCGAGCCGCAAGGCGACGGTTCGTTCAAGCTGTTCGGCACGAAGATTTTCATCACCTGGGGCGAGCACGACATGGCGAAGAACATCGCGCATCTCGTGCTGGCCCGCACGCCGAATGCGCCGGAAGGCGTGAAGGGCATTTCGCTCTTTATCGTGCCGAAGTTTCTCGTCAATGAAGACGGTTCGCTCGGCGAACGCAACGACGTGCATTGCGTGTCGATCGAACACAAGCTCGGCATCAAGGCGAGCCCGACCGCGGTGCTGCAATTCGGCGACCACGGCGGCGCGATCGGTCATCTGATCGGCGAAGAAAATCGCGGTCTGGAATACATGTTCATCATGATGAACGCGGCGCGGTTCGCTGTCGGCATGCAAGGCGTCGGCATTTCGGATCGCGCTTATCAGAAGGCGGTCGCGTACGCGAAAGATCGCGTGCAAAGCCGTCCCGTGGATGGTTCCGCGAAGCAGCCGGTCGCGATCATTCAACATCCGGACGTGCGCCGTATGCTTGCCACCATGCGCGGCCTCACCGAAGCGTCTCGCGCGCTGGCGTACGTGGCCGCGGCGCACTGCGACATCGCGCATCGTCATGCGGACGAAGGCAAGCGCGCCGAACATCAGGCGATCTACGAGTACCTCGTGCCGATCGTGAAGGGCTGGAGCACGGAGTTGTCGATCGACGTCACGAGCCTCGGCGTGCAGGTGCATGGCGGCATGGGCTTCATCGAAGAAACCGGCGCCGCGCAGTACTACCGCGATGCGCGCATTCTGACGATCTACGAAGGCACGACCGCGATTCAGGCCAACGACCTGATCGGCCGCAAGACCGTGCGGGACGGCGGCAAGGTGGCGAAGTCGCTGCTCGCCGAGGTGGCTGAAACGATCGAGGCACTCGGCGCGCAGCAAGGCCCGGCGTTCGATTCGATGAAGAAGTATCTCGCGCAGGGCCAGCGCTCGTTGAGCGCGGCGGTCGATTTCGTCGTGGCCAACACGAAGGGCGATCCGAACGCGGTGTTCGCAGGCAGCGTGCCGTATCTGACGCTCGCGGGCATCGTGCTGGGCGGCTGGCAGATGGCGCGTGCGTTGCTCGTGGCGGCTCAGAAGCGCGACGAAGACCCGTCGTTCTACGGCGCCAAGATCGCGACCGCGCAGTTCTATGCGGAGCATGTGCTGCCGCTGGCGTCGGCGCTCGAAGCGTCGATTGTCAGCGCGAAGGGTGGAGAGAGTGTGCTGGCTTTGTCGGAAGATCAGTTCTGAGTTAGCTTCTGCTTCGCTTAAAAACAAACGGCGCCTTGTGAGGCGCCGTTTGTTTTTGTCGCGCTGGTCTGTCAGATCGCAAACCAGCGCCACCGCTTTCGCGAAGCGTCGTCGTTAAACCTTAAGCATAAGCCGGGCGATGCGCGCCGCCGATCTCGCCGAGATAGCGATGCACCGACAGATCGTCCGCCTTGATGGCCGGTTGCTTGCCCGACATCACGTCGGCGAGCAGTTGACCGGAGCCGCACGACATCGTCCAGCCCAGCGTGCCGTGGCCCGTGTTCAGGAACAGGTTCGGCACGGGAGTGCGGCCGACGATCGGCGTGCCGTCCGGCGTCATCGGACGCAGACCGGTCCAGAAGCTGGCCTTCGACGTATCGCCGCCGCCCGGGAACAGATCGTTCACGCACAATTCCAGCGTTTCGCGACGCGCCTGGCGCAGCGATTTGTCGAAGCCGACGATCTCGGCCATGCCGCCCACACGAATCCGGTCGTCGAAACGGGTGATCGCGATCTTGTACGTTTCGTCGAGCACGGTCGACACTGGCGCCGACGCTTCGTTGACGATCGGCGCGGTGATCGAATAACCCTTGAGCGGATAGACCGGAATCTTCACCAGACCGGACAGGAACTGGGTCGAGTACGAACCCAGCGCGACGACGAACGAATCCGCGCGCACCAGTTCCTCGCCGCACTTCACGCCGGCGATGCGGCCACCCGCCATCGCGAGTGCGTCGATCGGCGTGTTGTAGCGGAATTTGACGCCGAGTTCCTCAGCCAGCGCGGCGAGCCGCGTGGTGAACATCTGGCAGTCGCCGGTTTCGTCGCCCGGCAGGCGCAGACCGCCGCTCAGCTTGTGCGACACCGCGGCGAGCGCCGGTTCGGCACGCGCGAGTTCAGTCGGCGACAGCAGTTCATACGGCACATTGGCTTCCTGCAGCACGGCGATATCTTTCGCGGCGCCGTCGAATTGCTGCTGCGTGCGGAACACCTGAAGCGTGCCGCCAGCGCGGCCTTCGTACTGAATGCCGGTTTCGGCGCGCAGCGCTTGCAGGCAGTCGCGGCTGTATTCAGCGAGGCGGACCATGCGGCCCTTGTTCACTGCATAACGCGACGACGTGCAGTTCTGCAGCATCTGCCACATCCATTGCAACTGGAATTGCGTGCCGTCGAGGCGGATCGCCAGCGGCGCGTGCTTCTGGAACATCCACTTGACGGCCTTCAGCGGCACGCCAGGCGCGGCCCACGGCGACGCGTAGCCCGGCGAAATCTGGCCGGCATTGGCGAAACTGGTTTCGAGCGCCGGGCCGGCCTCGCGATCGATCACGGTCACTTCGTGCCCCGCGCGCGCCAGGTAATACGCGCTGGTCACGCCGACGACGCCACTGCCCAAAACGACGACTCGCATAGCTGCTCCAGGTATTCAAAATGAGATCTGAGGGCGATGCGCTCGTCGATACGTTGGAATTCGTTCGATTCACGAGGTGTAATGCGGCTCGCCCAGTGTTAACCGCTATACTATTAACAGTGAGGTAGGTTTTGTTATTGTATTTTCAAGATTTTCAGAAAAAACACCATGCGTACACAGCGCCAACCGGTCCGGGCTCTCGACAAACTCGATCACAAGATCCTGCGGCTGCTGCAACAGGACGGCCGCATGGCCATGAAAGACCTGGCCGAACAGGTTGGACTGTCGGTCACGCCGTGCATCGAGCGCGTCAAGCGGATGGAGCGCGACGGCGTGATCACCGGCTACCACGCGCGCGTGAACCCGGCGGAATTGGGCGCGGCACTGCTCGTGTTCGTCGAGATCACGCTGGATCACAAGAGCGGCAACATGTTCGACCAGTTCCGACGCGAGGTGCAGAAGATTCCGGAAGTGCTGGAATGCCATCTCGTGTCGGGCGATTTCGACTATCTGATCAAGGCGCGCATCGGCGAAATGGCCGACTACCGGAAGCTGCTGGGCGACATCCTGCTGCAACTGCCCGGCGCGGTGCAGTCGAAAAGCTACGTGGTGATGGAAGAGATCAAGGAAACGCTGACGATCGCGGTCGGCGATTAGGCGGCGCGACGGCGCAGGGCGGGGCTCGACAAACGGCGTAAACACTGTATATTTGTACAGGTGTTTTGCGCCGTTTTTCGTTTTTGCGTGTGCCAGCCGTGACCGACTCCGACCCCCACTTCGTCAACGAATTTCCGATCGCACCGCCCGTGCCTCGCAAGGGCCGTGGCGCGGTGACGAACTTGCAAGGCCGCTACGAAGTCGACCAGCGCGAAGCGGTGGACGACGGCTGGCTGGCGTCGCCGGAAGACGATGACGAGCCCAAGGTCTTGCGCACGCAGGTCTTCGAAGAGCGTGCTAAGACCATTCTCACGCGCAACGCGTCGCCGGATATTCCGTTCAGCGTGTCGCTGAACCCCTATCGCGGCTGCGAGCACGGCTGCATTTATTGCTTTGCGCGGCCCACGCACGCTTATCTGGGGCTGTCGCCGGGGCTCGACTTCGAAAGCCGGATCTACGCCAAGGTCAATGCGCCGGAGTTGCTCGAGCGGGAACTGTCGAAGAAGTCGTACGTGCCGGAGCCAATCGCGCTAGGCGTCAATACGGACGCCTGGCAACCGGTCGAGCGCGACTTGCGGCTCACGCGCAGGGTGATCGAAGTGCTCAGCGAGCGTCAGCATCCGTTTGCGGCGATCACCAAGTCGTCGCTGATCGAACGCGAACTCGATTTGCTGGCGCCCATGGCGGCGCGCGGGCAATTCATGGCGGCCATCACCATTACCACGCTGGACGCGGACATCGCTCGCACGCTGGAACCGCGCGCGGCCACGCCGTCGCGGCGACTGCGCACCATCCGCACCTTGAGCGAGGCGGGCATTCCGGTCGGCGTCAGCATCGCGCCGGTGATTCCGTTCGTCACCGAACCGGATATGGAACGCGTGCTGGAGGCCTGTGCGGAGGCCGGCGCAAGCAATGCGAGCTATATCGTGCTGCGTCTTCCTTGGGAAGTCGCGCCGCTATTCAAGGATTGGCTCGCCGCGCACTTTCCCGATCGCGCTGACCGGGTGATGAGCCGCGTGCGGGACATGCGCGGCGGCAAGGACTACGACTCGTCCTTCTCCACGCGCATGAAGGGCGAAGGCTTGTGGGCGGATCTGCTCAAGCAGCGATTCCACAAGGCGGTGCGCCGGCTGGGCCTGAACCGGCGCGACCGCGGCATTCTGGATATGTCGCACTTTCGCCGGGTCGAGGCGGCGCGTCCCGCCGAACCGGCGCGCGATGATCCTCAACTGGATCTTTTTTAACGCGGCGCGCGCCGGATCACTGCGAGAGCGCTTTCGCCGCCTGCACCTGACTTTCGAAGTAGGTCTGGAACGAAATGGCGAGGCCGGTCATCAGCAGGAAGGCGCCGATCAGCAGCGAAAAAATCACGATGAAAATGACCGTCCAGCCGGAGCGGCTTTTGCGTTGGGTCTGAGCGTTGAACTGCGCGTCCCACTTTTCGTCCGGGCGCAACCCGTAGACGATCGCGGCAAGAAACGCCGCGAGTAGCGAGACCGCGCCGGGAAAGGCCAGCGCCCAGCCGAGCATCGACGACCGTTCGCTGGCCACCAGCAGCATGGCGCCCGGAATGCCGATCAGCGTGCCGATCACGTGAGCCCAACCGTAGATGTCGCGCATGCCGTACAGATAGAAGCGATGCGCGCCAAGGCTGCCGAAGAAGAACGCCAGGGCGGCTGTAATCGTCTTGGATCTGAAACGCGGAGAATTCGAAACAAGGGTGGACATGTAGGCCAGAGCAGAGTGACAGGCGGTCGAAAGGAGCGGCGCGCGGGCTTGCGCGGACCGACGCGCATTCTACGCCCGCCGCAGGCCGCCGGTCACGTGACGGGTGGTCGCGGTCGCGGGACGGGTGGTGCGAGAAGCATTGGATCGAGTCGGTCGGCCGAGCGGGTTGTGTGAGATGCGCCGGAACGAGGGGCTGCAAGGGCGGCGAGATTCGTCTGACTGGCTGGACTTTCCGAGCGCCCGGCGTTCAAGGCGGCGAGTCGCTTGAGGCAGGCTACGGCGCCGAATAGGTGACGCGATAGACAGCGCCGGCGTAATCGTCGCTGATCAGGAGCGAACCATCGGGCAGTGGCAACACGTCGGCCGGGCGCCCCCACTCGCTCTCGCCGGACTGAAGCCAGCCTTCGGCAAAGACTTCCTGGCGCGCGTTGCTGCCGTCCGGGTCCGTAGTTACGTGGACGACGCGATAGCCGATCTTCTTGCTGCGATTCCACGATCCGTGCTCGGCGATAAAAATACTGTTCCGGTAAGCGGGCGGAAACATCGATCCGCTGTAAAAGCGCATGCCGAGCGCTGCGACATGAGCACCGAGTTTGACCACGGGCGGCGTAAACGCGCTGCACGGATGGTCCTTGCCGAACTCGGGATCGGGCGTGTCGCCGCCGTGGCAGTACGGAAAGCCGAAATCCATCCCGGCGCGCGGCGCGCGGTTGAGCTTGTCGTCCGGCACGTCGTCGCCCAGCAGGTCGCGGCCGTTGTCGGTGAACCACAGTTCGTGCGTCACGGGATGCCATGCGAAGCCGACCGAATTGCGGATGCCGCGCGCGACGACTTCGTAGTGACTGCCGTCCGGATCCATGCGGCCGATCAGTGCGAAGCGGTTGCGATCTTTCAGGCAGACGTTGCATGGCGCGCCTTGCGGCACGTATAACTTGCCGTCCGGGCCGAACGCTATGAATTTCCAGCCGTGGTGCGTCTCCGTGGGTAATGTATCGATCACGACGGCGGGCTTGGGCGGATCGTTCAGGTGGGTGTCGATCGCATCGAAGCGTACGATTTTCGACACCTCGGAGACATAGAGCGCGCCATCGCGCCACGCCACGCCCGCTGGCGTTTCCAGCCCGGAAGCGATCACATGGCGCGCCGTGACGCGTCCGTTTTGCAATTCGAGCGCGTACACGTGGCCGTCGAGGCTGCCTATATAAAGAATGCCCTTCGGCGAGAGCGCCATGGCTCGCGCGCTCGGCACGGCGTCCGACAAGACCGCGATATGGAAGCCTGGCGGCAGTTTGATTCGGTCCACCGGCAAAGCGGCGAGCGCCGGCAGGGCGGTTGCGGCGAGCAACACGGCGGCGCCTGCGCGCAGGCCCCGGCTTCGCAAAGCGAGCGCCAAGACGGCAATCCGCATGGCGGCGGTAAAAAAAGCGCGCAAAAACACAATTGGCAGCAGGAGTTTCACGGGCGCTCCGTCAGGTGATTCGGGCGTTTCGACGTGGTTCCGGGCTCCCGCCTGTATGGCCGGCGCAACCCCGTCGCTCAGTTTATCCGGGTAAGTGTTTGTTATGGCGTCGGTTTCCCGCTATAATCGCGTGTTTCAGTCGTTCCGAACCCCGGTTTTCAAGGATTCTAGTATGGTCATCATCCGCTTGGCTCGTGGCGGCTCCAAGAAGCGCCCGTTCTACAACATCGTCGCAACCGATTCGCGTAACCGTCGTGACGGCCGCTTCATCGAGCGCGTTGGCTTCTACAACCCGGTCGCTACGAAGGGTGAGTCCCTGCGTATCGCTCAGGACCGCCTGACGTATTGGCAAGGCGTTGGCGCACAACTGTCGCCGACCGTCGAGCGTCTCGTGAAGGAAGCTGCAAAGGCGCAGCCGGCTGCTTAATGGTGGCTAGCATGCGTATCGTCGTCGGGTCGACCGGCGGCTCGCGCGGTGTGCGTGAGCAGTCCGATGCGCGAGTTGTTTTGCTGAAGCAGGCGTCGAAGCTGGCAGCGAGGTTCTCTTATGTCTGAGCGTGATTCCGGCAGTTCTGGTCGCGTAAAGGCACAAGCGACAAAAGCAGCAGCAGCCCCGCGCGCGAAGACGTCTGATCAGGCGCCGTTCGGTGCATTCGTCCGCAAGACGGTCGAAAAAGCAGAAGGCAAGGCGAAAGCCAATGTTGCAAACGCCGGTTCCGGTGCAGGAGAAATGCGCATGGAAACGGTGGAAACCTGGCCGGCCGACGCGGTTGAGGTTGGCGCAATCGTCGACGCATACGGCCTCAAAGGCTGGGTCAAGGTAGCCGCTCATGCGGATGCCGGGCATGGCGGCGATGCTTTGCTGAGCGCGAAGCGCTGGTGGCTGCTCAAAGGCCAGGAGCGCAAGTCGGCGCCGTCGTTGCAAGCGAAAACGCATAGCGACAGTGTGGTTGCCCATCTGGGCGGCGTCACTGACCGTGATGTGGCGCTGGCACTGCGCGGCTCACGCGTCTATATCAGCCGCAGCGAATTTCCGGCCCTCGAAGCCGACGAATTCTACTGGGTCGACCTGCTTGGCCTCGATGTGGTGAACGTTGCCGGGGTCAATCTCGGCAAGGTTGCAGACATGATCGACAACGGTGCGCACTCGGTGATGCGTATCGAATATCCGGCTACCGACAAAAGCGGCAAGCCGGCAACCGGCGAGCGTTTGATCCCGTTCGTCGGCGTCTTTGTCAAAACGGTGGACCAGGCGGCGAAGCAGATCACTGTCGACTGGGAAGCCGATTACTAAATAATTCGCTGAATGGAGAGAGCGATGCAGTTCGATGTCGTCACGCTCTTTCCTGACATGTTTCGCGCGCTGACCGACTGGGGTATCACCAGCCGTGCGGCGAAGCAGGAGCGCTACGGGTTGCGTACGTGGAATCCGCGCGATTTCACCACCGACAACTACCGCACGATCGACGATCGCCCGTACGGCGGCGGCCCCGGCATGGTGATGCTGGCCAAGCCGCTGGAAGACGCGATCGGCGCGGCGAAAGCAGCGCAGGCGGAGCAGGGCATCGGCGCGTCGCGCGTCGTGATGATGTCGCCGCAAGGCGCCACTCTGAATCACGACCGTGTCATGCAGTTCGCGGCCGAACCCGGTCTGATCCTGTTGTGCGGGCGCTATGAAGCGATCGATCAGCGTTTGCTGGACCGTGTCGTCGATGAAGAAGTCAGCCTTGGCGACTTCGTGCTGTCGGGCGGCGAATTGCCGGCCATGGCCTTGATGGATGCCGTGGTGCGTCAGTTGCCCGGTGTGCTCAACGACTCGCAGTCGGCGGTGCAGGATAGTTTTGTCGACGTGCTGCTGGATTGCCCGCATTACACGCGCCCCGAGGAATACGACGGCGTGCGTGTGCCCGATGTGCTGCTCGGCGGCCATCATGCGGAGATCGAAGCGTGGCGTCGGCGGGAAGCCTTGCGCAACACGTTGAACAAACGGCCCGATCTGATCGTGAAGGCCAGAAAGAACAAGATGTTGAGCCGTGCCGACGAGGCATGGCTTGCGAGTCTCGCGAAGGAAGAGTCGAAGGCGTAAAGCCTTGGGTCTTTCGAGCGGACATTAGGCGGCGCCGCGCATGCGTGCACGGCGCCAGATGTGAACCCATCCTCTATCGGGGCCGTAGCCAAGTGTTTTCACGAGGCAGGTACGAACGTCGACAAGATGGACTTAGGAGTCAGTGATGAATCTGATTGCAATTCTCGAGCAGGAAGAAATCGGCCGCGCTCTCGGCGAGAAAACCATCCCCGAATTCGCTCCCGGCGATACGGTGATCGTCAGCGTGAACGTGGTTGAAGGCACGCGTAAGCGTGTTCAGGCTTACGAAGGCGTCGTGATCGCCAAGCGTAATCGTGGTCTGAATTCGTCGTTCATCGTCCGCAAGATTTCGTCGGGCGAAGGCGTCGAGCGTACGTTCCAGACGTACTCGCCGCTGCTGGCAAGCATCGTCGTGAAGCGTCGTGGCGATGTGCGTCGTGCGAAGCTGTACTACCTGCGCGACCGTTCGGGCAAGTCGGCCCGGATCAAGGAAAAGCTGGTCTCGAAAGACCGCGCTGCTTCCCAAGCGTAAATGCTGTAAGAAAAAGCACCCCTCGCGGGTGCTTTTTTGTTTGCCAGGTCAAAATAGCGGAATGTCCCCTATCCGCTCATTTCGAGAGACCCGTTGACCCGCCCCGTCTTTGAGCCTGAAACCCTGCCTGTCGAAGCGACAGGCGCCGATCTGCCGCCGGTGGCGGGCGCGCGTCTCACGCCTGATGGCCTGCGCGCCCGCTTCGAGCAGCGTCTTGCCTGGACCCCCGAGCTCGTCGTCGATGCGCCCTGGCGCGATGCCCACGCCGATCCGCGCGTCGCGGCGGTACTGGTGCCGCTGGTGGTCCGCGAGCACGGCCTGACCGTGCTGCTGACGCAGCGTGCCGACCATCTGAACGATCACGCTGGCCAGGTGAGCTTTCCAGGCGGCCGCCACGAACCGTTCGACGCCGATGCCACGGCCACCGCGCTGCGGGAAGCGGAGGAGGAGGTCGGCCTCGATCCATCGCGCGTGGAAATTCTCGGCGCATTGCCCGACTATCTGACGGGCACCGGTTTTCGTGTGACGCCGGTGATCGGCCTCGTGCATCCGCCGTTCACGGTGAAGGCGGACGCGCTCGAAGTGGCCGAAGTCTTCGAAGTGCCGCTCGCCTTCCTGATGAACCCCATGCACCACGAAGTGCGCGTGTTCCGCTATGAAGGCGGCGAGCGCCGTTTTTTCGCGATGCCGTATCCGCGCGCCGCATCGGCTGAACCCGAGGAGAACGGCAGCGAAGTCGGCAGCCACTATTTCATCTGGGGCGCGACGGCGGCGATGCTGCGCAACTTCTATCGCTTCCTTGCGGCCTGAGTTGCACCGGACTGTGCAGTTGTCAGGTGTTTGTCGACGTCCGCGCTCAGTGGCATCCGACCCTGTGCTATCGTTATAAAACAATCGTAAAACTCGAAAAGCACGGCGCATCGCATGACTTTTTTCTCCGTATTGCTGGCTCTGATCATTGAACAGGTACGCGCGTTGTCGCCGAACAATCCGGTGTCGGCGTTGCTTCAATACCATGCGGAGTCGGCGGCGCACGGATTCGATGCCGGCAAGCCGAAGCACGGCTTGCTCGCCTGGCTCGTGGTGGTGGTGCCCTGGACGCTGGCCGTCGCGCTCGTCTACTACGTGCTCTATCACATTCACTTTGCGCTGGCGTTCCTGTGGAACGTCGCGGTGCTGTACTTCACGCTGGGCTTCCGCCAGTTCAGCCACTACTTCACGGACATCCACCTCGCGTTGAATAACGACGACGTGCCGCGCGCGCGTGAGATCCTGAACGAATGGACCGGGCTCGATACCGTCGACATGCCTGTCAGCGAGATCGTGCGCCATACGTTGATTCATGCGGTGGTCGCTTCGCATCGGCACGTGTTCGGCGTGTTCTTCTGGTTTCTGATTCCGGTCGGCCCGGCGGGCGCGGTGCTGTATCGGATTGCCGAATATCTGGCGCGCACGTGGGCACGGCCGGTCGACGACCGCACGGTCGCGTTTTCGAGCTTCGCGCAGCGCGCCTTCTTCGTGATCGACTGGGTGCCGGCGCGGCTGACGTCGCTGGGTTTCGCGATCGTCGGCAATTTCGAAGACGCGATTTATGCATGGCGCAACCATGCGCGCCAATGGCCGGATGCGAACGACGGCGTGTTGCTGGCCGCGGGTAGCGGTGCGTTGGGCGCACGTCTGAGCGGGCCGCTGGCTGAACCGTCGAGCCTCGACGCGCTCGCCACCGGCGACGGCGGCCCGATGCAGGTCGGCGACGACTGCACGCCGCGCACGCTGCAATCGGCCGTGGGTCTGGTGTGGCGCGCGGTGGTGTTGTGGATGATTTTGCTGCTGATGCTGACGATCGCGGTGTGGCTGGCGTGACGTCGCTACGCTAAGCGCTGCTCGCTACGAAAAAAGCCGGACAAACAATGTCCGGCTTTTTTTATCCGCTCATGCCGCTGCCTCGATCAGCACGGTCAATAACGAGCCCTTCACCCATCCCGCGGATCGCGCGCCGTCCCACACTGCCAGCACACCGTAAACTGCGCTTCGAGCGTCTCACCACACTGACGACATCGCCAGCCAGGCGACCCCGCCGCCGGCCCATGCAACGCCGCGTCGATCAACCTCCGCGCCATCGCCTCATCGCGTTCGTCGACGAGCCAAAGCTCAGGCGAGCACTGATCCGCGGGAATATCGCCGAGCGCGCCGTTCAGATAGCGGTTGTGCAACTCGCAAGCAATGCCCGCAGTCGCCAGCACATTGACCCAATGCTGTCCGATGATCAGATTCGGCGCGCGCATCAGTTTCATGTCAGCGGACGATCTGACTGGCTTCATGCACGAGTTGCGCATACAACGCATGCCGTTCGCGGCGGATGCGGCCGTCCGCGACCGCTTCGAGAATCGCGCAACCGGGCTCATGCAGGTGATGGCAATTGTAGAACCGGCAGTTCGGCAGCAACGGCCGGAACTCCGGAAACGCGCGCTCCAGCCTGCCTTCGGTCAGATGATGCAGGCCGAATTCCTGGAAGCCCGGCGAGTCGATCAACGCGCCGCCTTCGCCGTCCGCGCTGTCGAGCAGCGGATAGAGACGCGTGAAAGTCGTCGTATGGCGCCCGCTGTTCAACGCAGTAGAAATTTCGCGCGTGGCGACTTCGGCATCAGGAATCAGCAGATTCACAAGCGTCGATTTGCCCATGCCGGACTGGCCGAGCAACAGCGTCGAATGACCGTGCAGATGTTCGATCAGCGCGGCACGCGCGGCTTCGGGCTGCATCTTGATCGACACTTCCACGACCGTATACCCCAGCGCGCGATACGATTCGAGCCGCTTGCGCGCGCCTTCGAGCGCTTCGGTCACGTCGGTCTTGTTCAGCACGATCAACGGCTTCAACTCGTTCGCCTCAGCGGCGACGAGTGCGCGCCCGAGCAGGTCTTCGCTGAAATGAGGTTCAGTGGCGAGCACGATTAATAGCTGATCGAGGTTTGCAGCGAACAGTTTCGACTTGTACTGATCCGAGCGATACAGCAGATTGCGCCGCTCGCCGATTTCGACGATCACGCCCTGGTCCGCCGAAGCCAGCTCATAAATCACGCGATCGCCGACCGCCACTTCGCTGCGCTTGCCGCGCGGAAAGCATTGGAGCATGGCGCCGCCGTCATCCGGTGCGACCAGATAGTGGCGGCCATGCGCGGCCACCACGAGGCCGCCTACGCGCGCGCTGGACGGCGCGCGCGGCGCTTTCGGGGAGCGGCCGCTCATGCGTGCCGCAGCAGGCGGTCGATCCGCTGCGACGCCGGCGGATGCGAATAGTAGAACGCGGTGTAGAGCGGATCGGGCGTCAGGGTCGACGCATTGTCCTCGTACAGCTTGACGAGCGCGTTGACGAGGTCTTGCGCATCGGTCTGCGTCGCGGCGAACGCGTCGGCTTCGAACTCGTGCTTGCGCGAGCTGAGGCTGCCGAGCGGCGTCACGAAGAACAGGAACACCGGTAGCGCGAGGAAGAACAGCACCAGCGCGAGGCCGCTATTGCCGCCGATCAGCGACGGCCGTACGCCCAGCCCTTCGTAGAACCACACGCACTGCGTGAGCCAGCCGAGCAGGGCGAGCATCGCGAGACTGATCGCGAAGGTGACGAGCATGCGTTTGATCACATGACGACGCTTGAAGTGGCCGAGTTCGTGCGCGAGCACGGCTTCGATCTCGCTGCCCGACAGGCGCGCGAGCAGCGTGTCGAAGAACACGATCCGCTTGGCCGCGCCGAAGCCGGTGAAGTAGGCGTTGCCGTGTGCCGAACGGCGGCTGCCGTCCATCACGAAGAGGCCCTTGGCGGCGAAGCCGCAGCGCTGCATCAGCGCCTCGATGCGGCTTTTCAGCGCTTCGTCCTTGAGCGGCTCGAACTTGTTGAAAAGCGGCGCGATAAACGACGGATACAGCACCAGCACGAGCATCTGAAAGGCGACCCACACGATCCACGTCCACAGCCACCACAGGCTGCCGGCCTGGTTCATCAACCACAGCACGACGAACAGCAGCGGCAGGCCGAACGCGGCGCCGAGCAGCACGCCCTTGATCCGGTCGACGAAGAAAATGCCTTTGCTCATGCGGTTGAAGCCGAAGCGCTGCTCGACCACGAACTGCCGGTAGTAGTCGAAAGGCAGGTCGATCGCGCTGGTGATCGCGATCACCGCCGCGACCAGTGCGATCTGGCCGACGTAACCGCGGCCGAGCCAGTCGGAGATGCCCAGATCGAGCGCTTGCACGCCGCCGAGCAGCGTGAGGCCGATCAGCACCGCCGCGCTGACGACGATCTCGATCATGGTGAGGCGGGTGCGCTCGACGGTGTAGTCGGCGGCGCGCTGGTGCGCGGTCAGCGCGATGGTGCCGGCGAACTGGCTCGGCACCTGCTCGCGATGGCCGGCCACGAAGCGGATCTGCCGCGACGCGAGCCACAGTTTGGTGCCGACCATCGCCACGACGGCGATGACGAACAGAACGGTGAAGTACAGGGTAGGCATCCGGGGATTCCGTGGTATCTATGCGAGAATTATATGTTTCTTCCCGCCTCGCGGCGGGGGATGGGCTCAAACTAGCCCAAACCAGCTTAATCCAATCTCAAACGAACAATTGCCGCGGCAGGCGGGCTTGCAGAGAAGCCGTTTGCCCGGCCATCAGGGCTGCCTTCATGACTGACATCCTCGCATCCACCGAACAGCCGCCGCTCGTGCGCAGCGACATGAATCTCGTCTGGCTGGACATGGAAATGACCGGGCTCGAGCCCGACTCCGACCGCATCATCGAAATCGCGGTAGTGGTGACGAATTCGACGCTCGACAGGATGGTCGAAGGTCCGGTACTGGCGATTCATCAGAGCGACGAGACGCTCGCCAAAATGGATCAGTGGAATCAGAACACGCACGGCCGCTCGGGCCTGATCGACCGCGTGAAGGCGTCCACGGTGAGCGAGGCCGACGCCACCGAACAGATCCGCGATTTCCTGAGCGTCTACGTGCCGCCGGGCAAATCGCCGATGTGCGGCAACTCGATCTGCCAGGACCGCCGCTTCATGGCACGCTGGATGCCGGATCTGGAGCGCTTCTTCCATTACCGCAATCTCGACGTCAGCACGCTGAAGGAACTGTGCCGCCGCTGGCAGCCGGCCATCTACAAGGGCTTCCAGAAACGCGCGATGCACACGGCGCTGGCCGATATCCACGAGTCGATCGACGAGCTGAAGTACTACCGCGAGCACTTCCTGATCCCGTCGGCACCGGACCCCGCAGACGGCGCGGAATAAAACTGCGGAATAGCAGCAGTAGAAAAAGCGCGCCTAAGCCGGCCGGGGCGCGCGCTGCGCGTTCTTCGGCCGGAACGCCTTCACCACGTCGGCGTTGGTTTCCACGTACGGTCCGCCGATCAGGTCAATGCAGTACGGCACCGCGGCGAAAATGCCCGGCACCTTCACCGCGCCGCCTGCTTCGGCGTCGCGCAAGCCTTCCAGCGTTTCCTTGATCGACTTCGGCTGACCCGGCAGGTTGATGATCAGCGCCGCGTGCTCCGCCGTTTCGCGGATCACCGCGACCTGGCGCGACAGAATCGCGGTCGGCACGAAATTCAGGCTGATCTGCCGCATCTGTTCGCCGAACCCCGGCATTTCCTTGGTGGCGACGGCCAGCGTCGCCTCGGGCGTCACGTCGCGGCGCGACGGGCCGGTGCCGCCGGTGGTCAACACCAGATCGCAGCCGACCTCGTCGACCAGTTCGGTCAGCGTGGCGGAAATCGTCGGCGCGTCGTCCTGAATCAGGCGGGTGACCACTTGCCACGGCGAGGTGAGGGCCGCGCCGAGCCATTCCTGCAAGGCCGGAATGCCTTTGTCCTCGTACACGCCGGTGGACGCGCGGTCGCTGATCGACACGAGGCCGATCACGATTTCGTCGGGGTGCTTACGTGCCGCCTTAGGCGTCGCGGTCGTCATCGTCGTCTTCGTCCAGGGCGTCGTCGGCATCGGAACCGGTCTCAGCGGACGGGCCGTCCGCGTTCTTGATCCACTGGAACAGTTCGCGGAAGTAGCGCGGCGGCTTGCTCTGCTGCGCTTCCTTACGGGCGTTGCGGATCAGCGTGCGGCCCTGCTGCGGGTCGGCGTTCGGGTGCTGGCGGATGAACTCGGTCAGCGCGGCGTCGTCGGCGAGCAGCTTTTCGCGGGTGCGCTCGATCCAGTGGAGCTTGGCCGTTTCCGCCTTGTTGACGCCGTTATAGGTGTCGAGCGCGGTGCGCAGCGCGGCGGTTTCCTCGTCCAGCAGCGAGCGCATCACGCGGCCGACGTATTGCACCTGGCGGCGTTTGCCTTCGTGATCGGTGATGCGGCGCGCTTCGCGCACGGCGTCGTCGAGCTTTTCGGGCATCGGCATGCGCTTGAGCGCGTCTTTGGGCAGCGCGATCAGCGCCGAGCCCAGTTCCTGCAGCTCGTGCATTTCGCGCTTGAGCTGGGACTTGCTGGGACGGTCGTAGCCGTTCTCGTCGACTTCCGGCTCGGCGGATTCGATGGGTTGAATGCGGGTTTTGCGTGTCATTCCGATATTGTAGCGTGCCGCGCCCACCGCACCCGCGGTGCTGCCGCGCACAAGGGCCTCGCGCCTTGCGAAGCGATGGCGAGGCGGCGCTCGGACGGCGGTGAGGCGAGGCGCAGCGAATGCCAGGTACGGCATCGCGTACCTTGCTATGATCGCGGGATACGTAATCGGACACAGGCGCGGACATCGGCGCGCGTATGCGCCAGGCATGTGCGTGACCGGTGCGAACACAGCGAACACACTGGGCCGCTCGGCCCCGAACAGGACGGCAACGACAATGGCAGCAGACATGGACGTCAAGCAGCGCTTTTTTCCGCATACCCAGGATGAACTGAAGGAAATCGCCTCGGACATCCTTCGTCACGCGAAGTCGCTCGGCGGTACCGACGCGGCGACCGAGATTTCCGAAGGCGACGGCCTGTCCGTCTCCGTGCGGCGCGGCGAAGTCGAGACGATCGAGCACAACCGCGACAAGATGGTCGGGGTGACGGTGTTCATCGGCAACAAGCGCGGCAATGCGAGCACTTCGGACTTCTCGTCGCAGGCTTTGAAGGACACGGTCGCGGCGGCCTACAACATCGCCCGCTTCACGGCGGAAGACGATTGCGCGGGTCTCGCCGAAGCGGAGTTGCTGGAAACGGCGCCGCGCGATCTCGATCTCTATCACCCGTGGAATCTGTCCGCGGACGAAGCGGTGGAGATCGCTCGCCGCTCGGAAGACGCCGCGTTCGCGACCGATCCGCAGATCAAGAATTCGGAAGGCGCGAGCGTCTCGGCACAGCACTCACAGTTCGTGCTGGCCACCTCGCGCGGCTTCCTGGCCGGCTATCCGTACTCGCGCCATTACATCGCGTGCGCGCCGATTGCGGGCAGCGCCCGCAACATGCAGCGCGACGACTGGTACACGTCCACCCGCAGCGCCGAAGAGCTGGCCGATCCCGAAGCCGTGGGCCGTTACGCGGCGCAACGCGCGCTGGCGCGCATCGGCGCGCGCGGTCTGGATACGCGCAAGGTGCCGGTGCTGTTCGAAGCGCCGCTCGCCGCGGGCATCCTCGGCGCCTTCGTGCAGGCCACGAGCGGCGGCGCGCTGTATCGCAAGACCTCGTTCCTCGTCGATAGCCTGGGCAAACCGGTGTTCGCTCCGCACGTGCAGGTGGTCGAAGACCCGCACGTCGCCCGTGCCATGGGCAGCGCGCCGTTCGACGAAGAAGGCGTGCGCACCAAACAGCGTTCGGTGGTGAAGGACGGCGTGGTGGAGGGTTATTTCCTGTCTACCTACTCGGCGCGCAAGCTCGGCATGCAAACCACCGGCAATGCCGGCGGCTCGCACAATCTGTCGCTGCGGAGCTCGAATACGCGTCCGGAAGACGACTTCGAAGAGATGCTGCGCAAGCTCGGTACGGGCCTGTTGCTGACCGAACTGATGGGGCAGGGCGTGAACTACGTGACGGGCGACTATTCGCGCGGCGCGTCGGGCTTCTGGGTCGAGAACGGCAAGATCCAGTATCCGGTCGAGGAGATCACGGTGGCGAGCACGCTGCAGGAGATGTTCCACCACATCGTCGCGATCGGCGCGGATACGATCACGCGCGGCACTAAGCAGACCGGCTCGGTGTTGATCGAGCGGATGACGATCGCGGGGCAATAACAGGGTTTCAGCCGCTGTTCGGCGGGCCGGTTCATTGGCCTGCGGGCCCGTAGAAACGAAAACGCCACGCAATTGATTGCGTGGCGTTTTTTTATGTCAGGCGCCCTTGCGCTTGTACGTCACGAACGCGTAGTCGAAATCGTTCGGCGCATCGGCGCGATGCGTTTCATGCGCGACTTCTACCCACTCGTTTTCATCGAGTTCGGGGAATGTGGCGTCGCCTTCGAAGTCGGCGGAAATCTCGGTGATGATCAGCTTGTCCGCCTGCCGCAAACCTTCCGCATACAACTGCGCGCCGCCGATCAGAAACGCTTCCGGCGCCTGATCCTGAGCGGCGAGCTTGAGCGCGTCTTCGAGCGTGGTGGCCGCGTCGCAGCCCTGAAAACGCCGCGTGGCATCCCGTGTCACGACGATGTTGCGGCGTCCCGGCAACGGCCGGCCGATCGACTCATGCGTCTTGCGGCCCATGATGATGGGCGCGCCCATGGTCGTGCGCTTGAAGAACGCGAGGTCTTCGGGAAGTCGCCAGGGCAACTGGTTGTCGCGGCCGATCACGCCGTTGTTGGCGCGAGCGACGATCAAGGTGAGCGTCGTCATCGAATGGAAAGGGGAACGTAACCGGACTGATTCTACCTGACGCGCGGCCCCGCGCCGCGGCGGCGGCTTTCGGCCCGGCGGCGGCCAGTGAGGCCGCAGCGCAGCCGGCCGGGAAGCGCCGCGCAAACCACGCGCGCGCCGCAGCCGGACGCGGCTGCCAGATCACGCGGCTTCACTCAGCTTCACGAGACGCCGCCGGCCATGCCCAGCCCGCGCCGCCTCATTCCTGCGCGCTGTCGTCCGCGGCGAATGCCGCCTTCTCGTCGGCGGCGCTCAATTCGCGCAAGCCGTGCTGACCCATCAGCCGGTACAGCGTCACGCGCGAGATACTCAGATCCATCGCCGCCTCGTTCAGCCGATGTCGATGACGCAGCAGCGCCGCTTCGATCGCGCGCTTCTCGGCGGCCTCGCGGGCTTGCGAGAGCGTCATGGTCTGCTGCGCGGTGAAGTGCGCGAGATCGAGGTCGTCGGCGGAAATCAGCTTGTTCTCCGCCATCACGATCGCGCGGCGCACCCGGTTGATCAGCTCGCGGACGTTGCCGGGCCAGTTGTAGTTGTAGAGCGCCTCGATCGCCGACGGCGTGAAGCCGCGGATCTTGCGCGCGCTGTCGGTCTTGAACTTGTGCAGGATGTGCTGCGCGAGAATCTCGATGTCCTTGCCGCGCGCGCGCAGCGGCGGCTCGTCCACCCGCAGCACGCAGAGCCGATGGAACAGGTCGGCGCGGAACTGGCCGTCGCGCATCGCGACTTCCAGATCGACGTGCGTCGCTGAAATGATCCGCACGTCGACCGGAATCGATTCGCGTCCGCCGAGGCGCTCGATCTTGCCTTCCTGCAAAAAGCGCAGCAGGCTCGCCTGGCTCTCGAGCGGCAGGTCGCCGATTTCGTCGAGCAGCAGCGTGCCGCCGTCGGCGGCTTCGACGCGACCGATCTTGCGTTGATTCGCGCCGGTGAACGCGCCGCGTTCATAGCCGAATAATTCGGATTGCAGCAGATGGTGCGGAATCGCGCCGCAATTGATCGCGATGAACGGCGCCTTGCGGCGCGGCGAACGCTCGTGGATCGCGAGCGCGGTCAGCTCCTTGCCGGTGCCCGACTCGCCGGAGATGAACACGCTCGCGTCGGTGTTCGCCACCTTGCGAATGGTGCGAAAGAGTTGCTGCATGGCTTCGCAGGTGCCGACCATTTCCTCGTCGCCCGACTCGCTCACGGGCGGCGCGACTTCGGGATCGCACAGCGTCACCATGCCGAACGCGTGCCCGACCAGATAGTCGACCGTGGTGTGGGCCACCGGCACCTTGACGAAATCGAAGCAGTAGTGGCGCACGAGTCGCCGCACCACGGGATCGTTGAGCCGTTCGTTGGTGGCGAGCGCGATCCAGCCGACTTGCTGCTGGCGCAGGCTCGCTTCGAGTCCGGCGAGGTCGCGCGGCGGAAAGCTCGCCAGATCGACGATGCCCGCGCAAGCCACATCGGGATTCACCAGACGGCCGAGCTCATGCGCCGAGCGCGCCGCCACGACGTGCCAGCCGCGGCTTTTCAGATGGGCAATCAGCGCGCCGTCCGGTGTACGCGCCACGTAGAGCAACAGCCGTTCGACGCCGGAGCCGGGCGCCGTGGCTAACGGCGCCGCGCCGCCGATCGTCGCCACGACCGCCGAAGCCCGGCTTGTCGCACCGTCGACGGGGGGGCTCGCCGCCGTCTCGTTCGGCAGCGCCGGTGTCCTACGCGCTCCCGATCCCGCTCCGGCTACCGGAGCAACACTGGTCAGATGAGGTGATTCACGCACGTTCGACCTCGTATCGTTGGCACGTCAGAATGTGTAGGGAAACCGCATGCCGACCACGAAGTTCGGCGCGTCGGGCGTCAAGCCCACGGAGACCGAGCCGTTGATGGTCAGGTGCTTGTTCACGACGTGGTTCAGGCCAAAATTGAGCGCCGCGGCGGTCGTCTCGCTGCCCGGCACTTTTTCGTATGAGCCCCCGGGCGCGCGCGTCTTCGATTCGGGTGCGAGCGCCAGCGTGTAGGAAATGCTGGCCGAGTCCTTGTCGGAGAATGCGAGCGCCACGCCGCCGCCGAACTGCACGATGTCGCCGAGCTTGACCGTCGCCGGCTGGGTTTGGCCTTGCACCGACGAGATGTCCGCAAACGAGCGCGCGATGTTGTAGGTGTAAGAGAGGCTGCCGAACAGCACGACCGGGTCATAGGTCTTCAACAGCGAGACGCCGGCCGTGATGTTCCAGAAGCCCGTGCCGGTGGGCAGCTTGCTCGGCGCCACCAGATTGGTGTTGTTGGCGTCCAGCTGCACCAGCTTCTCGCCGAACGGCGAGGTGCCGGTCGGCGCCTTGATGCGCAGGCTGCCGACCACGTCCGGCAGGCTGTTGGTCTCCTTCAGGAACTGATAGTAGATCCCGAAGTTGACGTCGCCGATATTGCTGCTGTTCACCGCTGCATCCGACATCGTGCTGGCCGCGCCGCCCGCGCCACCCACGATGAAGTTGCTATGCCGGTAGATGTACGGCACGTCGACGTCGATACTCATGCGGTCGGTCAGGCCGTAGCGCGTGTCGAGGTCCGCCATTACCTGGTGCGACTTGGTCTCGCCCAGGTTGATGTTGCCGAGGAAAATCGCGTCGAGCGCGAGGAAGCCCGACAACTGCAACTGACGGCGATCGTAGTAGGTGTCGCTGATACCCCAGTCCATCGTCAGCTTGTGGTCGAAGAGCGGGGCATGCTCGCGCTGCACGACCGCTTCTTCGGCCTGCGTGCGCACCGGTTCGGCCGCTTTCTGCGTCTGGCCGATGGCGCCGCTGCCGTCGCTCGCGGGCGGCAGGCCGCCCGCGCTGCTGCCTGCGGGCGGCGGCGGATAGACGGGCACGCCGGTCGCCGTACCCGTGTTGCCGCCGGTCGCGGGGGTGCCGGGATTGAGCTGGGCGAGCGTCGGCAGCGGCACCGGCAAGCCATCGGCACCGGGCTGTTCGGCCACGGCTTCGCTGCCGGCCGGCGCGCCGGCGCCCGGTACGCCGCGACCGCGTTGCGACATCTCCAGATTGGTCATCTGGCGCTCGAGTGAATGAATCTGCCGCTGTTGTTCATCGACGACCCGCATCAACGTATTCAAACGTTCTTCGACCGATTGTCCAGCGAGCGCCTGGGCGCCCGCCCCTTGCGAAAGTGCGAACAGCATGACGGCGGCCGGAATGGCCGCCAGTGCCATGCGCGGCACCTTCTTCGATGAAAGATTGTTCATTTTGTGTTCCCCCGGTGTTCCGGCTGCGCGTCACCGGTCCTGACGGCGCGCGGCCTACCTGTACTGCCTTGCTACGGTCGGCGGGTGGCGGCCCGCGTGCCTATCTCCTGTTTTGCAGAGCTTGTAGTACGCCTAACTGGCGGATCATCGAGGCCGACATTGGCTGAGTTTGCAAATGCAGCTGCAAGGCGTTGGCGACTTGCTGGTTATTGCCTGCAATCTGCAGCAACTGGGCGATCTGCCCGTTGCCCGGTATGACGGTCTGGGTGGCGAGCCCAGTCGGCGTCTGCAGCGCGACACTGATGCCGTTGCTGCCGAACGAGATGCCGGCTTTAACGGAGCCGGTCGAATTGCTGGCCGAGGCTGACGGGGCATTGGCGGTGCCCGCCAGCGTCACGGCGTTGTTGTTGAAATCGATGAGTGCGGAGTTGGCGCTGCTGTTACGGTCGCCCGCCACCTGTGTCACTTGTGAAACACCGTTGACCGTGATGCTCTGGCCTCCGTTGACCTGAGCGTTGGGATTGGCTCCCGAATTGGCCGCATTGGTGTGGCTGCCGGGGCCGCCGCCGGTCACGCTCGCGAGCGTGCTGACGCTGGTGGTCACCTGGCCGAGCGCGTTCTGGGCCGCGCCGAGCGTGCCCTGGGCGAGGGCGGTCACGCCGTTGGGCAGTCGCCATTGCGAGATGATGTTCAGAACGAAGCCGGAGATCATCGTGCCGCCGGCATACTTGCCGGTCTGGCCGGCGAGGACATCGTCGTCCACCATCTGTACCTTGACGGCGCCGGAACCGCTGTCATGAGAAGCGAGAAATTCAGGCAACGGTGGCGAGCCGGTGCCTGATGCTGCCTGGGCGCTGCCGCTTATTCCGCTTAAGCCGCACATCATGGTGCAGATCGCGAGCCCGAGCTGGGTGAGGTGTTGCTTCATGGTCGGTTCAGAACAGGTCTGCCTTGATCAAGCCGTACTCGACAAAGGGAGTCGCAGCGGTGCCGTTGGCCAGCGCGCTGGCGCGCAGCTTGAGCGCCAGCGACTCGTTGTCCTGCAAGAGCGGGGAATCCTCCCTGAAGGGTTTGCCGAGGACCGCGAACACCAGACCGTTCCAGGTCCGGATGAAGTCCTCTTCGAGCAGGATGCGATTGCCGAGGGCGGGATCCGCGATGAACACGCGGCCATCCTGGGCATGCTTGATGATCACGAAATGCTCGTACCCGTCGATGTTCATCAGAACCATCACGGGAATCTGCAAGTGCTGGAGCGCGTCGGCGTTGACCCGGAAGCCGCGGCCGCGCAAACCGATGGTCTCGACGAATTTCTTCATGTCGAGCATGGAGAAGCCATTCTTGACAACGACTTCGGGCGTGGAGAACACCATCATCCGACTGATCAGTTCGGTTTCCGGAATATCGATGCCATAGCCGTATTTGAGGAGCGTAGCCAGCGCCGCCGCACCGCAGCTGTAATCGAACTGCTGATTGACGATGTGGCTGTAGCGGATGTCCTTCATCGAGCGGACCGTCTTTTTCAACGGAACGCCCGCCAGCGTGGACGTGTCGATGCTCGCCTGCGCGTAACTCTGGCCCACGCACAGCGTGCAACTGGCCAGCGCTACGGCGAACTGTAGCGCCGGGTACCTCTTGAACCCCGACATGCTGGTCTCCCCCTTCTTTACGCGCCGGCCGCTGCGATGGCTGCCGGCGCGTCCTCCCCAACTACTTGCCTGGCTTCTTCTGCCTGTCGCCGGCTTAGTGGCCGCTGTTCAGCGCAGCGATCGCGAGGCCGTTGTGCTGCAGGTTCCCCGCGCCGCCGGCGATATTCACGCCGATGTTGCCGGACGCGTTGGCCAGCGAGTTGGCACCCAGCATCGCGGTGCCCTGGAATTGACCCGTGACCGTCATGCCGGCGGTTTGCGAGTTGTCATCCGTGGCGACCATCGCCGTGGTCAGCGCGTTGCCCGCCTTGGTCGTCGTCACAGCACCGGCGAGGCTGTTGTTTTGGATGTTGCCGATGCCCGAGGCGACGTTCACTCCGACGTTGCCCGTCACCCCCGACAGCGAGCCATCCCCGATCGACGCATTCAGATTGAAGTTATTGATCCGGGCGGTGCCGCTCGACGATTGCGTGCTGAAGATCTGCGCATTGCCGAACACGTTGCCGATATCGACCGAGGCCAGCGACACGTCATTGCTCTGGGCGTTGCTGATGCCTTCCGCGATGTTGATGCCCAGGTTGCCCGAGACGCCGTTGGCCGCATTGGTGCCGGTGGTGGCGGTCAGCGTGGCGGCCGCTTGCGTGTTGGTGTGCTGCGTCACCGAACCCCGGGTCGTCACGTCGGTCGTGGTGAGGCTTGCGTCGACGCCGAATGCCGCGGCATAAGCATCGGAGGACGAGGTCCGGCTGGTCGTGTAGCCGGACGATTGTTCGCCGACCGCCGCAAGGCCCGAACCTTCGCTAGCCTTGTAGCCCCACACCTTGCCCTGTCCGGATGCTTCCGATGCTTCGAAGCCGCCGGCCACGCCCGATGTGTTGGCGTAGCTGGATTCGTTGTAGCCGGCCTGGAGTCCGCCTGATGCATGGAATCGCCCGCCGCCGCCGAACGGCGTGTTGATGCCCGAATAGTTGTAGTTGCCGCCGATCGAGCCGCCCGCTGCGATATGGCCGCCCGAGTTCTGGCTGGTGTGCGTGAAGCCGCCGGTAATCGCCGCTGCCTGCTGGCTGGTCTGATAGCCGCCGCCCGCCACCGACGCGCTCTGGCTGCCATACACGTAGCCGCCCGATGCCTGATAGCCCTGCGCGCCCGACGACGAAGTCGAGTGGCTCTGCGATGCCACGGCGAAGACCGAGCCGCTGCCCTTGATCGACGAGCTATTGTTGTTGACGGTCGTCGTCACGCGGCCGGTCGTGTAGCTCTGCGCTTGCGGGTTGAGCGTCGCGTGGACGTTGACCGACTGGCTGTTGTTGATCACCGCGCCCGCCGTGCTGGACACGTGGACGCAGCCGTACAGGCCGACCCAACCTTCGACGCCGATCGCTTCGCCGACCAGCGTGGCATTGAACAGATAGGCCTTTTGCGGCGCGGCAAACGCGCTGCCGGATGCGGCAACGAGAACGGCTGCGGCAATAAGAGTGCGCTTCATGATTCGCTCCGATACTTTAAATGTCATCAGTTAAAAAAAGTGCCCGCCGGGGGACGGAGCACAAAACTGTTTGCCGTGGCATTACCGGCGCCGGCCGTCTGGTTGATCTGCACGATCCCGCTGACGTTCTTGAATGCATCGTTGGAGATGGTTGCCTCGCGTACGCTATGAACCCCGACTGATTGCCCCAGACCTCCGTTTTTCGGGGCCGCCGCGGATAGCTCCCCATCCGAGACGGTCTCGACTCCGAGCGCGGCAGTGCCCAATTGAGTGCTGTTGCGCTGCAGATTTCCTGCTCCGGCGGACTGGTTCACCAGCACCGCACCGGAAGAATTCGAGAAAGCATTGGCTTCGATCGACGCCCGCGCGTTCGTGACCTTCGCGGCCACCGTGGCGCTTTGCACGCTGGCGTTGTCGTTGCCGACCACGCCGCCGGTCGACACGGTGATCTGGTTGGCCTGCGCGTTGTTCAGACCGGCCGTTTCGTTGACGGCGAACGCGCCCGTCACGCCGGCTGCGGCGCCGTTGGCGATGGTCGAGGTGGCGCCGATCGTCGGTACCGACTGCGCGTGGGCGTGGCTCGCCACCAGGGCGGCGCCCATGCAGACGCACAGCGCCGCTTGCAGCGAACGGAGCTTGAGCTGGCTAATGAGCGGATTCACGAGCGGGCTCATTTCAACCCTCCGAGCGCGCCAGTGAGCGTGTTCGACAGCGGTGCCAGCGCGCCCGTCACCGACGAGCTGATGGTCCCGCCGATGCCCGGCGCGGGCAGGCCGATGCCGCCGGAATTGAGCGCTACGTTATTGCCGGTGGCTTTGCCGCTGAGGATCTGGGTGACCGCCTGCATGCCGGTGTCGCCGAGCACGCCGCCGGCTGCCACGCCGCTGGACCCGTGCGCATTCGTCAGATCGGTATCGCCCACGATCGTCGCGACCGCCGGATTGAATGAGTTGGCCGGGAAAGTGGTGGCGCGCACGGCGACCGGGTCCTGACTCTTCGGCACCGGTACGAATGCATCGCGCGGTGTAATCGTGCGCTCGACGATGATGTCGCCCGGATTGACGGCCTGCTGCGCGATGGCGTCGACGGTAAAAGAGGCGCTGAGCAGGACCAGGACGCTTGCCAGTGCCGCCGGCAACGAGGTGTGCGCCGACACGCGCGACCTGAGTGCGCGCGGCGTCCGGATGGAGGTAGTCATGTCGGTCCTTGCTTGCGTCTTGTGTTTTCTTGTTCGCGGGCGGTGTATCCGCCACACCGCCACCCCTGTTTTTTGCTTCGTTAATTTGTTCGGCTACTTTCTTTGGTAGTTGGCGATGTTGCCCTGTGCGGCGCGCGCCGCGTCGATCGGAATCGGCAAGGGCGAGGGCGGGGCGATCTCATCCCACAGCGTCACGCTGTTGCCGCTGCCGCCGTTGCCGCGCATGAGTTGCGGTGTGGTGGCGACCATCACCATGCCGACCGCGCCGCCGCGTTGCCGCGAGAGCACCTGGTCGTCGAGCGAAAAATCGTTCACGGATGCACCATCGGCCGGAATGCTCAGCACGTTGGCGGCAAGCTGGGGGAAAGCGATGGCGGTGCGCGTCGTCGTGTCGGATGAAGAGGGCGCGGCGATCGTGGTGTTCGCGAAGGTGGCGGAGCCTGGGGCGGCGGATTCCGTCAGCGTGGCGGATGGAGCCTCTCCGGCTTCCTGTGCGTTGGCGCTAATGGGCAGCACGATTAGTGCGATTGCGGTGCAAAGTGCCGCGCATGGTGCAACCTTGCCCAGATCGATGCGGAAAGCGAGTCGCATGATGTGTCTCCTTGGTGCATGACATTTAGCGAAACGTGTGCCATCGCTCGCAATCCATTGATGCATCGGCAGGCGAGTCAAAACGCGGGAGTCACAATTGAGAAAACGGACAAAAACGTTTCAGCGTTGAAACGGTGAGCAGGAAATACCTGTAATTCGTTAATCCGGCCGGTACGAACTACCATGGGGTCTACGCCAGGAAAAGCGCTTCCACTAATGATTTATTCGTCGGCTGAATAAGTCTTTATCGCCCGCGCAGCGGCGCTGGGTAAGGAGTGCGCGATTAAATTCGCATAATTGTTTTCCAAGCGGCGCGCGTATAGTAAGCTCTCGAAAAAGAGCTTCAGATTTAAAAAAGCCCGCTAACGGGCCGTCTCAAACACACACGCCGCTTTCTTGGGGATCAGCTGTCCGCACGGAATGGAATGGCCGTTCGGTTTTTGCTATATCGCGAATCCCGAACGAGTCAGCGTGTCTGAACTTGTTTCAGGTGCGTGCGTCATCCTTAACGTTCGTTGACGAGAGGATCTGAATAATGGAACCCGCAACGCGGCAACTGATTTACGTTTCGCGCGATCCGAGCGCGGAGCTGAATACTCGGTTTCACCAGCGCGGCTGGCATGTGGAAGTCGTAGGGTCGGCGCGCGACGTGCGCCGGGCAGTTCGCGCCGGAATGGCGGCTGGCGGCCTGCTTGATCTGTCTAGCGAATTTCAGCCACATGAAATCGCCGCCTTCGAATCGTGCCTGACCATGCCGAACGTCGGCTGGGTCGCGGCCACCATGCCGGGGCAATTGCAGGACGCCGCGTTGCGCCGGCTCGTGCGCGACTATTGTTTCGACTACGTGACGGTGCCGTATTCGGGCGACAGGATCGTCGATTCGGTCGGTCACGCCTACGGCATGATCTCCCTCGGCGAAACGGCTTCCAACGATGCCTCGCAAGGCGCCGAAGGCGAAATGGTCGGCTCGTGCGACGCCATGCTCGCGCTATTCCGTTCTATCCGCAAAGTGGCGATGACCGACGCACCGGTGTTCATCTCGGGCGAATCGGGCACCGGCAAGGAACTGACGGCGGTCGCGATTCACGAACGCTCGGCGCGGCGCAATGCGCCTTTCGTGCCGATCAACTGCGGCGCGATTCCGCCGCATCTGCTGCAATCCGAACTATTCGGCTACGAACGTGGCGCGTTCACCGGCGCCAATCAGCGCAAGATCGGCCGGGTGGAAGCGGCGAACGGCGGCACGCTCTTTCTCGACGAAATCGGCGACCTGCCGCTAGAAAGCCAGGCGAGCCTGCTGCGCTTCCTGCAGGAGCGCAAGGTGGAGCGGCTGGGCGGGCACGGCGCGATCGACGTCGACGTGCGGATCATCTCAGCCACCCACGTGGATATGACCGCGGCGATGATCGAAGGGCGGTTCCGTTCCGACCTCTACCACCGCCTGTGCGTGTTGCAGATCGACGAACCGCCACTGCGCGCGCGCGGCAAGGATATCGAACTGCTGGCGCGGCACATGCTGGAACGTTTCAAGAAAGATGCAAGCCGCCGCTTGCGCGGCTTCGCGCCGGACGCGATCGCGGCGCTGCATAACTACGGCTGGCCGGGCAATGTGCGCGAGTTGATCAACCGCGTGCGGCGCGCCATCGTGATGTCGGAAGGGCGCGCGATCACGGCGCGCGATCTCGAACTCGCGGAATACGTGGAGATCGTGCCGGTGTCGCTCGCGCAGGCGCGTGAAGCGGCCGAGCGTCAGGCGATCGAACTGGCGCTGTTGCGTCACCGCGGGCGTCTCGGCGACGCCGCGCAGGAACTCGGCATCTCGCGCGTCACGTTGTACCGGCTGCTGTGCTCGCACGGCATGCGCCATATGGAAGGGGAGCCGCTCGCCACGCCGCACGGCGAATTGCCGGCTTCGGTGCCGCATCTGTAAATCGTTTGACGGGCCTCGCGGGTCTCGTGGGCCGGTAAACGATTTCAGTGGTTCGTCCAGCGCGCATCGAGCGGTCCTGTGACCGGCCGCGTGCCGTCCTCTCGCCCCAACCTCGCACTACCTCGCGTCACCTTTTCCCTCGATATTTTCGATGCCGCGCGCCGTGACCGGGCGTCGTCCCGTCGCGCTTGTTAAAATCGGGTTTTCCGCTCAATCTCCGTGGCGCCCGGATCGACCCGGTCAGCGTCTCGTCGAAGGAACCCGAATGAAACAATACCTCGACCTCGTCCGCACGATTCTCGACACCGGCACGTGGCAGGAGAACCGCACTGGCATCCGCACCATCAGCATGCCGGGCGCGATGTTGCGCTTCGACCTTCAGGAAGGTTTTCCCGCGGTCACCACGAAAAAGCTGGCGTTTAAATCGGCGGTGGGCGAACTGGTCGGGTTCCTGCGCGCCTCGCGCAGCGCCGCGGATTTCCGCGACCTCGGCTGCAAGGTGTGGGACGCGAACGCCAACCAGAATCCACAATGGCTCGCGAATCCCTATCGCCAAGGGCCGGACGATCTCGGCGACGTGTATGGCGTGCAGTGGCGCCAGTGGCCGGCCTACAAGGTGCTGGACGCGACCGCGAGCGCGCAGCTTGCCGATGCGACCGCACGCGGCTTCCAGGTGGTGACTGAATTCGATGAAGACGGCAGCCGCAAAGTGCTGTTGTACAAAGCGATCGACCAGCTGCGCCAGTGCCTCGACACGATCATGCAGAACCCGGCCGATCGGCGCATTTTGTTTCATGCGTGGAATCCTGCCGTGCTGGATCAGATCGCGTTGCCGGCTTGCCATCTGCTCTATCAGTTCCTGCCGAACGTGGTGCGCAAGGAAATTTCGTTGTGCCTGTACATTCGCAGCAACGACGTCGGGCTCGGCACGCCGTTCAATCTGACCGAAGGCGCGGCGTTGCTGCATCTGGTCGGTCGCCTGACGGGGTACACGCCGCGCTGGTTCACCTATTTCATCGGCGACGCGCATATCTACGAGAATCAGCTCGACATGTTGCAGCAGCAGCTCACGCGCGAGCCGTACGAAAGCCCGGCCTTCGCGATCTCGGAGCGCGTGCCGGAGTACGCGAAAACCGGTGTGTACGAGCCGGAATGGCTTGAAAAGATCGAGCCGTCGGATTTCTCGCTGGTCGGCTACCGGCATCACGAGCCGCTCACGGCGCCGATGGCTGTTTGATCGTCGGTCGGGTCGGTAAGCGGCCCGCTCGCACAAAGAAAAACCGCCGCGATGCGAATCGCGGCGGTTTTTCTTTGTGCTCCCTGCCAGTTGGCAGGCGGAAGATGCTCAGCCTTTGTGATGCTCGTCGCGGTTGCCGCCGCCCGAATGCTGTTCGCCGTGCTGCGGCTGCGCTTGAGGATGTGGCTGCTGCGCCTGCTGCGGACGCGGCTGTTGCTGTTGCGGCTGCGGATGAAACTCGGGCCGAGGTTGTTGCTGCACCTGCTGCTGGCGCGGCTCGGGACGCGGCTGCTGTTGTTGTTGCTGTTGCGGCTGCGGATGAAACTCCGGCCGAGGCTGTTGCTGCGCCTGTTGCTGGCGTGGCTCGGGGCGCGGTTCCTGACGCGGCTGCTGCGTCGGTTGCTGCATGGGCTGCGGATGATATTCCTTACGCGGTTGCTGCTGCGCCTGGACTTCCGCCGGACGCGGCGCCTGCGGCTCAGGCTGACGCTGCGCTTGGACCTGCGGCTGCTGTTGCGGCCGAATCTCCTGCTGACGCGCCTGCTGCTGTTGTTGCTGGACCGCCGGGTTCTCGACCGGGCGTGGCGCGCCGTGCTGCTGCGCACCGGGTTGTTGCGCAAACTCCGGCCGTCCCGCTTGCGGCTGCGGACCGCCGCGCTGCTGGGCTTGCTGTGCCTGCTGCGCCATCGGCGTATGCGGCTGAGTCCAGGCCGGCTCGTGCCGCCCGTTCACACCTGGCTGCTGACCCGCCTGCTGCGGCATACCTCGCTGCTGCTGCTGCTGTTGCCCCATCGCCGCCGGATTGCCGATGTTCGCTTGCGGCGGACGCGGCACACCGTTCGACGGATGTCCCATCTCACCAGGCTGCGGCCGCTGATTGGCGATTTGCGGCGGCATGCCCGGCCGCGCTTGCGGTTCGCCGCCATGCGGCGCCTCACCCGGCCGCTGTCCGGCCTGCTGCTGCATGCCGTTAGGTCCAACAACCGGCGCGCCCGGCGCCATCCCCGGCGCACGTCCGGCGATATGCGACTGCACGACCCGCACGTTCTGCACCGGCAGCGCGCTCGGTCCGCCCGCCATGTGCGCCGGCACCGAGGTTCGAACGATAGGCTGACCGGCGCCCGGCACCCGCCCACCGCTTTGCGCGAAACGCTGCGCGAGACTGTCGTGGTAAGCCGCCGGCATCGCCGGACTACGGGTCGCCACGACCGGACGCGTCATCACCGCCGCGGGTGGGCGGTAATTCGCGTTGCGCAGACCTGGCCCGAAGCTCTCGTGCACCGGCGCGATTCCCGGCCCGCCCGGGTTGATCTGCGCATTGCGCCATTGCCGCGGATCGACCTTCTGGGCGAAGCGCCCAACAGGCTGGCCGTGCACGAAGGCCGTCGCCGGCACCGCGGTCACGCCGCCCGGCGCGCGGTAGTTGATATACGTGTTGTGAATGTTGGTCACATTCACGTTGCGGTTGTAGTTGTTGACGATCGTCGTCCGGTTGACGCGGTTGTAGTAGCCCGGGCTCCAGTGATCGTGATTGCCCCAGTGCGGATGCCACGGCTCGCCTGGGCCGAGCGGGAACCACGCGACACCGGCCGCCACCGCTCCGCCGATCGCCAGATCCACGCCCCAGTTCACGCCGCCGCCACCGCCGCCTACGAAGGCGACGAGGGCCGGTGCGTAGACGGGCGGCTCGCTGACCGCGACCGGCCCCGGCACCCATGCCCACGTATCGTCGACCTGGGCCCAGCGACCGTAGTGATAGGGCGCGAAGCCCCACGGCGCGTCGTCGACCCAGGTCCAGCCCCACGGCGCCTGCCAGACCCAATGGCCGTCGTGATACGGCGCCCAGCCGGCGGGCGTACCGCGCGGCACCCACACTTCGCCGTACTGCGGCGTGCTTTGCCACGTGCCATTGGCGTCGAGATCCTGGTAGCCGGGAATGTCGCGCGACACGTAGCGTGCCGACACCGAGCGGTCTTCCGCGGCGTCGCGGCTGGCGGCCCACTGATCGAAGCCGTCGAGACCGGGTGCGCCGTTGTCGGCGGCCTGTTGCAGGTTGGTGCCGCCGAAGCGGATCTGCTGGCCGGCCGCGACCGGCACCTGGCCGCTGTCGCCGTACACCGTGGCGCCGCCGCTGCGCACGGTGACGGTCGTGCTGCTGCCGTCCGGCGCGACGTCGACGCGATAGTCGCCGGGGCCGTCCAGGCTGAGCGCGAGATTCGGCGTATCGATCTCATAGGACGAGCCGGGCGCAAGTTCACGCACGCGCGCCGACAACGTGCCCTGCGCGACTTTGAGCTGGGCGCTGTTGTCGTCGAGATTCAGTAGATCGAGGCTGGTGGACGGGCCGAGGCGCACCGCGGTCGAGCCGATATGCAGCTCCGAGCGCGCGTTTTGATCGTTCCACAACTGGTCGCCGGTGGTGAGCGGACGGTTGATCTGCGCATACGACCAGTCGGTGGCGCCGGCCGGCTCGGTGGTCACGGCGCCCGCCGTGTAGTTCAGGCGCGCGACGCGGCCGGGCGGATCGGTGTCCTGGGTGGCGGCGGCGTTCTGCGGCGCCTCCTGGATTTCCTGAGCGAAGGTGGCCTGGCCTGCAAAGAGGAACGTGGCGGCTGCGATCAGCGTATAGCCGATAACCCGGCGGTTCGAATGGCGGTGTGGGGTGACTGTTCTCATGATTTGGCTCCGACGGACGCGGCATCTTGCGGCATCCGTGCAGTCACTGTACCCGCGGCGTTTGTTTCAAGGCCCGCACTTTTGTAAGGCTGCCGCACCACCGTGTAACAAAAGGTCTCGATAAGGCGATTCGTAAGCTGATTGCCGATTTCCTGTAACCCGTCAGACAGTCGGGCGTGCCTCACGGGCGAGGAACGCATCGAAATGGCGGTGGCCGGCCGGCGTGATGCGCAGGATTCGCGGCCGTTCGGTGCGCTCGACCCAGCCATGCGACGTCCACGAATCCAGCAGCGCCGCGCCGAGGGCGCCGCCCAGGTGCGGACGCCGCTCGCTCCAGTCGGGGCAGGTGCAGGCAAAGCGGCGGCGCCGGCTTTTCTGCGCCGACATGTCGATGCCCCAGTCGGCGAGGCGGGCGGCGCCCTCGGTGGTGGCTTCGAGCGACGTGCCGTGCAGCGTCAGCAGGCCGCCTTCGACCAGACGCTCGAACACGCGCACCGACAATTCGCCGGCCATATGGTCGTAGCAAGTGCGCGCGTAACGCATGTCGAGCGGCACGGTGCGCACGGGTCGCGGCACGGGACGCTGCGGCGCACTGACTTGCGCGACATTGGCCAGCGCTTCGATCGACGCGGCGATATCCGGCGACGCGATCCGAAAGTAGCGATGCCGGCCGCGAACTTCGAGCGCGAGCAGGCCGCCGTCGGTCAGACGCGCGAGATGGGCGCTGGCCGCCGATGGCGAGAGCCCGGCGATCATCGTCAGTTCGCCGGCCGGGCGGGCGCTGCCGTCCATCAGCGCCCACAGCATGGCGGCGCGGCCGGGGTCGGCGAGCAACGCGCCGATGCGGCTCAAGCCGGGAAAGTGGTTCTGTTCGTCTGCGAGAGTGGCGGGCATTTGACGTCTCCGGAGGGCGGCGCGGTCAAGCGCGCCATGCAGTCCACTGTAGCCGGCTGCGCGATTCGATGTTTCAGCTTAGCGTGAAGTGTTGAATGCAGCAGCTACGAAAACCTGGCAGGCGTCGTGGGAAGGGAAGGTGAGTACGGGCCTCAAATCGCGCTTTGGCGGCGGCGCGGGCCAGCATCGCTGCCGCTATCCAAATCGCGCTCTGGCGGCGCGCAGGACCGCCGTCGGTGCCGCGTGCCGTGCGTCGGGTGCCGGGCACGACCGCCAGGCTAGAATCAAAGTCTGTCCTAGCAGGAAACTCGCTGTCATGAAAACTCTTCTGGCCGTTGTTGCCTCGGCATTGCTGCTCAGTGCATGTGCACAGGGCGGCGGCGGTTCGGGCGCGGGCACCGGCAGCATCACGATGTACGGCACCATCGACGAAGGCATCACGGTCCGCAAATAGGCGGCTGGCGCACGCTTTTCCGGACAATGGTCACGTCTGGCAGGAATTGATGCATCATTGGCATCTCTGCCATCGACGCTCATGTGACGATCAGGTCATCTCACTTCCGCCGCCCGGGACCTTTCGATGCCGCCGTCCGCCGCTTCCGCCGCTTCCGCCGCTTCCGCCGCTTCCGCCGCTTCCGCCGCTTCCGCCGTTCCCACCCATCCGGCCGGCCTGCGCGACTCCGATCCGCACGACCGGCGCGCCGCGCGCGTGCTGGCCGTTTGCCAGGCGCTGTACACGTCATCGGTATCGATCGATCTGACGTTGACCGGTCTGGTCGGCTACACGCTTGCCGACGACAAGGCGCTCGCCACGCTGCCGTTCTCGCTGATCACCGTCGCCGCCGCGCTGACGACGATCTTCGCGTCGTTCCTGATGGCGCGCATCGGCCGGCGCGCGGGCTTCGTGCTCGGCGCGGGGGTCGGCGCGCTCGGCGGGGCGGTTTCGGTGTGGGCGATCTTTCATCACAGTTTCTGGGCCTTCTGCGCCGGCACGGCGACGGTCGGCGTGTTCCAGGCGTTCGCGCAGTATTACCGGCTCGCCGCCGCCGATGCGGTCGGCGTCGAAGACAAAAGCCGCGCGATTTCAACCGTGCTGGCGGGCGGCGTGGTGGCCGCCGTCTGCGGACCGCTGCTTGCCGCGTGGAGCAAGGACTGGCTGGCGCCGGTCGCATTCGCGGGTTCGTATGCGCTGGTGACAGGCTTTGGGCTTTTATCGATTGCCTTGCTGGCGCTCCTGTATCGCGACGCGGCGCCCATCGTGAGCACGACGGCGACTCACGAGGCGGCGCGGCCGCTTGGCGAGATCGTGCGGCAGCCGATCTTCGCGGCGGCGCTCGCCAACAATGCGCTCGGCTACGCCGTGATGATGTTCGTGATGACCGCGACGCCGATCGCCGCGGTCGCCTGCGGGCACACGATCGGCGACGGCGCGGCGATCATCCAGTGGCACCTGGTCGGCATGTTCGCGCCGTCGCTCTTTTCCGCGCGGCTGATCAAACGCTTCGGCGTGCTGCGGGTGATCGGCGCGGGCATTGTGCTGTCGGCGCTGTGCGGTGTGCTCGCGTTGCGTTCGACCGATCTGCCGCATTTCTACGCGGCGCTCGCCTGTCTCGGCGTGGGCTGGAATTTCATGTTCGTCGGCGGCTCGACGTTGCTCGCGCAGTCGTACCGGCCGTCGGAGCGCGCCAAGACGCAAGCGACCAGCGAATTCACGACGTTCGCGTTTTCCGCGCTGGGTTCCCTGTTTGCAGGGCAATTGCTGGCGCGCTTCGGCTGGACGACGATCAATGTCGCGATTTTTCCGCTGCTCGCGGCGGCGGCGCTGGCCACGCTCGGCTATGCGTGGTCGCGTAAGCGGCAGTTGGCCGCGGAGGTGTCCTGATGGCGGCGCGTCATATCGTTTTCGCAGTCGCACCGGATCTGGTGCTGCTCGACGCTTGCGGGCCGCTGGAGGCGTTCTGGCGCGCTGAGTTAACGGTTGCCGGGATAGCGGGAGCGAGTGTCGCCAAAGCCGTGGAAAGCGAGGAGGGAGTCGCCAGCGATGAGGGCCGATCGGGCATATCGATCAGTTCGGCCAGCTCGGGACGCAGCACGCCACAACCCGTGGCCTATCGCACGACGGTCGCGTCGATCGACGGCGGCATATTGCAGACTTTCCCCGGCCTGCCGATCGTCACCGAACGGCTCGATTCACTCGACGACCAGCCAATCGACACGCTGATCATTCCCGGCGTCCCCGTCGACGAACACTGCACCTTGCAACCGGAACTCGTCGCATGGATCCGGCGCCATGCGCCGCGTGCCCGGCGGGTGTGCTCGGTGTGCACCGGCGCGTTCTATCTGGCGGCGGCGGGCCTGCTCGACGGCCGCCGCGCGACCACGCACTGGCGCGACGCCCCGCGGCTCGCGCGCCGTTTTCCCAATGTCCATGTGGATGCCGATCCGATCTTTATCCGCGATGCCGGGCGCCACGAAGGCGATGGCGTCGTCTGGACCTCGGCGGGGGTGACGGCGGGCATCGATCTGGCACTGGCGCTGATCGAGGAGGACGTCGGCCATGCGGTCGCGATTCAGGTGGCGCGACGGCTGGTGGTCTTTATGAAGCGGCCCGGCGGCCAGTCGCAGTACAGCGCGGCGTTGGCGGCGCAGGCCTCGGCAAATGGGCCGTTCGAGGCCTTGCATAGCTGGATGGCGGCGCATTTACGCGACAACCTGTCGGTCGAACGGCTCGCCGAGCGAACCCGGATGAGCCCGCGCACTTTCGCGCGACGCTATGTCGACGAGGTCGGCCGCACGCCGGCTAAAACCGTCTCGGCGCTGCGGCTGGAAGCGGCGTCGCGCGAGCTCGCCGAATCGCGCCGGCCGCTCAAGCGAATCGCCCTCGACTGCGGCTTAGGCAGCGAACAGAACTTGCGGCGGGCGTTTTTGCGGCGCTTCGGCGTGCTGCCGCTCGATTATCGCGAGCGCTTCATGTCGGCGGTCGCGCCGCGAAGCGGGGCCGTTTCCGAAGTCGCGTCCGAGATTGCCGAGGCGAGCTGAACGGGCGCGCAACGAAAGCTTTCCGAAAGCTTAGGCCGCGCTCCCACCGGATTTCTCCCGCGCGCCGCATCCCACTCACGACGGGCCAATATTGCGCTCGTATAATCGCCTCCTTTCAATGCATCCGATTGACCGGAGTCAAGATGAGCACCCCTCCCGTAGCGCCGCTGGACCGTTCCGAAACCACTTTCCGCTTTCTGGCCGAGCCGAGCTCGGTCAACTTCGGTGGCAAGGTGCACGGCGGCGCGTTGATGAAGTGGATCGACGAGACGGCGTACGCGTGCTCGGCGGTGTGGTCGGGACGCTATTGCGTGACGGTCAGCGTGGGCAATATCCGCTTTCGCCGGCCGATTCTGGTCGGCAACCTGGTCGAGTTGCGCGCCCGGGTCGTGGCCACGGGCCGCACCAGCATGCACATTCATGTTTCGGTGCAGGCGGGCGATCCGAAGGGCGGCGAACTGCTGCAAACCACGGACTGTCTGATCGTGATGGTCGCCGTCAACGAGAACGGCCAGCCAGTGCCCGTGCCGGCCTTCGTGCCGGATACGGACGAACAGAAACGCCTCGCCAGGTACGCGATAGACGTAAAAGAAGCGCTCGACGCGATCGTCGAATTGAAGCCGGAAGAGGTGGCGCAGGGGAAGGTTTGAGCGACGCCCGCAAGTGCCGCTCGCAGGCCGCGCGAAGTCGATATCCGCGCGGCTGCTGTTGCTTCGAATCACGCTGGAGCGCAGAGAGCGCCTCAGCTCCCGGCCAAGCCGGCCGCCCCCGTGCGTGATTACGCAGTCGATTAGCCCGCCGAATTGCCGACCATATCCTTCGGCTGCACCCATTCGTCGAACTGCTGCTCGGTGACAAAACCGAGCGCGAGCGCCGAGGCTTTCAGCGTGGTGCCTTCCTTGTGCGCCTTCTTGGCGATCTTCGCGGCCTTGTCGTAGCCGATGTGCGGATTGAGCGCCGTCACCAGCATCAGCGATTCGTTGAGCAAGGTGTCGATGCGCTCGTGATTCGGCTCGATGCCGACCGCGCAGTTGTCGTTGAAACTGTGCGCGCCGTCGGCGAGCAGACGCACCGATTGCAGCAGGTTGTGCGCGATCATCGGCCGGAACACGTTCAGTTCGAAGTTGCCGCTCGCGCCGCCGATATTCACCGCGACGTCGTTGCCGAACACTTGCGAGCACAGCATCGTCAACGCTTCGGACTGGGTCGGATTGACCTTGCCCGGCATGATCGAGCTGCCCGGTTCGTTCTCCGGAATCGACAGTTCGCCCAGCCCGCAGCGCGGACCGCTTGCCAGCCAACGGACGTCGTTGGCGATCTTGTTCAGGCTCGCCGCCACCGTCTTCAACGCGCCATGCGCGAACACCAGCGCGTCGGCCGCGGCCATCACTTCGAATTTGTTCGGTGCCGAGACAAACGGCAAACCGGTCAGCTTGCCGATGGCGGCCGCGACCTTGTCAGCGAACTGCGGATGCGCGTTCAAACCGGTGCCGACCGCAGTGCCGCCCTGCGCGAGTTCGTACAGATGCGGCAGCGCCGATTCCACGTGACGAATGCCGTGCTCGAGTTGCGCGACGTAGCCTGAAAACTCCTGGCCGAGCGTGAGCGGCGTGGCGTCCTGCAAGTGCGTGCGGCCGATCTTGACGATGTCGACGAAAGCTTTCGCCTTGCCGTCGAGCGTAGCGCGCAGCGTCTTCAGCGCCGGCAGCAGATGCTTGACGATCGCATACGCCGCGGCCACGTGCATGGCGGTCGGAAACACGTCGTTCGACGACTGGCCGCGATTCACGTCGTCGTTCGGATGCACCTTGCGCGCTTCGCCGCGCTCGCCGCCGAGCAGTTCGCTCGCGCGATTCGCGATCACCTCGTTGAGGTTCATGTTGGTCTGCGTGCCGGAGCCGGTCTGCCACACGGCGAGCGGAAATTCATCCGGATGCTTGCCGTCGATGATCTCGTCGGCGGCCTGCATGATCGCCTTCGCCTTGCTTTCGTCGAGCACGCCGAGGCCCAGGTTGACTTCGGCGGCGGCGCGCTTGATGACGGCCAGCGCGGTGATCAGTTCAGGCGATTGCTTCTCGGTCGAAATGCGGAAGTTCTGCAGCGAGCGCTGAGTCTGCGCGCCCCATAGACGAGCGTTCGGCACGGCGATCTCGCCGAACGTGTCACGCTCCATTCGTACGTCTTCTGTCATGTTCCACTCCGCTGTTCAAAGTTCTGCGTTGACGGGCAATAGGGAGAATAGACCTGTTAGCGCATTCCGGTACAAACCGGCCTGCGGATCGAATATGTAGGTGCGGCGCATGCCGTTTTCGACGTCGGTCCACACGAGCGGCGAGAGCGGTGCGCCGATCGAGCGCAGGTAAGCGAACTGCGCCTCGTCCGCGAGCGTGACGCGATAGCTTTCCTCGGGTCCGGTGGCGCGACCGAAGATTTGCGCGACCTGTTCGGCGAGCGGCGGGCTGTGGATCACCAGCGCCAGTTCGGTGTTCAGATTGGCCGAACGCGGATCGAGGTTCATCGAGCCGATCACCAGAATCTTGCGATCGATCACATACGTCTTGGCATGCAGACTGGCGCGCGAACGCGAGCCGGCAACGCCCGCGGTCGGCGTGTTCTGCTGCGGCTTGAATTCGTATAACTCGACGCCCTGTTTCAGGAGCGGCACGCGATACGGACTGTAGCCCGCCTGCACGGCGACCGCGTCGGTGGCGGCGAGCGAATTGGTCAGCACGGCGATGCGAACGCCGCGATGCGTCAGTTCGCCGGCCGCCTTGACGCCCGCATCGTGCGGCACGAAGTAGGGCGAAATGATCAGGAAGTCTTTCTGCGCATCGCGCATCAATTCGCCGAGCCGCTGCATCGGCGGACTCACATAATCCGGCGACGGATGCACGATCTTCTCCGGCAAGTCCGCTTTGAACTCGGCCGGCGCCCAGATCAAGCCGAGTTGATCGTTGGCGATCTGCGAGGCGAGCGGAGTGGCGTTCAGCGGTTTTGCGTTGTACGGATCGGCGTTGGTGCGCCAGTGCTGACGCAACTCGTCGCGCGTCTGGTCCAATTCCTTTGCGTCGAACTTCTGCTTGTTCAGCACGCGCAACGGATAGGCGATGCTGCTGTTCCAGTAGTCGTCGAAACTCGCGGAGACGTCGGCGGTGATCGGGCCGGCGGCCAGCACGTCGAGATCGCGGAACTGCAGTGTTTCGCTCGCGCTGAAATATTCGTCGCCGAGATTGCGGCCGCCCACGATCGCGATCTGGTTGTCCGCGATCATCGCCTTGTTATGCATGCGGCGCGTGAAATGGCCGATCTGCGTGAACACGTTGGTGGTGCGTTCGAACACGCCTTCCTGCGCGCTGCCGAACGGATTGAAGACGCGAATCTCGATGTTGTCGTGCGAGTTCAAGCCCGCCATCACGCGGTCGATGTCCTTGAAATTCAGGTCGTCGACCAGCATGCGCACCCGCACGCCGTGATCGGCCGCATAGAGCGCGGCGCCGAGCAGCAGCTTGCCGGTGGTGTCCTCGTTGGCGATGTAGTACTGCATGTCGAGCGTTTTGGTCGCGGCGCGCGCGAGCGCGATGCGCATCTGCAACGCGTCGGTGCCGCTCGCGAGAACCCGGAAGCCGGATTGATCCGGATGTGCCGCTTCGAGCGGCGTGAGCGCCGTGTGCAGCGGAGTCGTTTCCGTGGCGGGGAGTGCGTGAGTGACCTCGCGGTCGAACGCGGTGGCGGGCGGTCTGGTCGCGCAGCCAGTCAAAAATACCGTTGCGCAACACAGCAGGAAGAATTGTCTCGTTGTCCCCCAAGGGGACTTCCTTCGGGGCATGCTAAACGCGCACGTGCGTTTCAGTGCGGCCCAGCTTTGATCTTGATGCGACGGCACGCTTTTCCCCTAGTTTGCAGGCTTCTCATGGCGACAGCGCGTGAGTGGCTCACGCTGTCGAGAAATGCATTCTAAGGGGAATCAGGCCGATGGGCTTTCGTTCTTGCACGCGGTCGCGGCGACGGGACTTTCGCGTTCGACTGCGCGCGTTGCGCGCTCTGCCGATACGTCGTGGACGCACCGGCAGGAGCTGCTATTGAATGCCGATCGTGCAGGCTGCACGCGTCGGGGTCGTGAAGCAATCGCGACACGCGCGGCTTGCCTCGCGGCTTGCTGTTACCCGCGTTCGGGGTTCAACACGCGCTCGCCATCCATATGCGTGGAGCCTTTCGCGGGACGTCCCGCCCAGTACCCGGCGAGCAGCGAGCCCGAGAGGTTGTGCCACACCGAAAACAACGCGCCAGGCAAGGCCGCGATCGGCGTGAAATAGAGTTTGCCGAGCGTCGCGGCGAGGCCCGAGTTCTGCATGCCCACTTCGATCGCGAGCGTGCGGCACACGGCTTCGTCGAAACCGAGCAGACGGCCGCCCCAATACCCGCCGAGCAAACCGATGCCGTTGTGCAGCACCACGCCCAGCATCACCACGAGGCCGACCGACGCGATGCTCTTCTGTGTGCCGCCCACCACCGCGCCGATGATCAGCACGATCGCGACCATCGAAATCAACGGCAGGATCGGTTCGATCTTGCGCACGACCTTGCCGAACAGATGATTGACGATCAGGCCGACCACGATCGGCAACGCGACGATCTGCAGGATGCTCATCAGCATGCCGTGCACGTCGACGGCGATCGACGCGTCCACATAAAGACGCGTGAGCAGCGGCGTCGCGAAGACGCCGACCAGCGTCGACAGCGCGCTGATCGTCACCGACAACGCCACGTCGCCGCGTGCCAGATAGATCATCACGTTCGACGCCGTGCCGCTTGCCACGCTACCGACCAGCACCATGCCGGCGGTGAGATCCGGCGGCATGCGCAACGCCTTGGCGATCACCCAGGCGGCCAGAGGCATGACGAGATAGTGCAGCACGATGCCGGCAATCACCGGCGCGGGCCGCGTGAAGACCCGCTGGAAATCGGCGACGGAGAGCGTGACGCCCATCGCCAGCATGATGATCGTCAGCAGCGTGGTGACGTGCGGCGCGATGCCGGAGAACGAGGCGGGCGAAAAGTACGCGGCAATCGAAACGAGCACGGCCCAGAGCGGGAAAAGACGGGTGACGCGGGCAAGCATGACGTGTGGTCCTTGGTTATGTTTTAGCGCGAGAAGCAGGGTCGGTCGAGCGGCGCGCCACCAGCGGCGGCGCGCTTGCGAGAGTCTGCCGCGTGAGAGCGGCAAGCCTTGATGGCGGGTGATGAGCCTTCGGGCGGCGCTGGCCTTTTTGAGGCGCGCGAGTGGGTTTTCGGGGGCGCGGGTGCGCGTCCATTGGCCGGAACGCTGCATTTTACCGTTCGCGGCGTATTTCCCGTGCGCCGATGGTTGCGCGTGCAACCAGCCGGGCATCGTTCAAACGGAATTGGCGGGCGGTGTGGCGAGCGTGGGTGGACTGCGGCGTTGGTTCAGCTTTGAACGCGTTTGCCCGGCGCCGTGCTGGCCGCAGTGGGATGCGCTACAAGTGCGACTTCAAACCGATGTGGCAGGCGGCGCGCCGCGCATGATGAGACCAGCGGCGCTAGTTCAGCTTTGAACGCGTTTGCCCGGCGGCGTGGCGAATCCGCGCCTCAAGCTCGGCTTCAGGCGGATTTAACCGGCGACACGCCAGAGGTGGCCGGCACGCGCCGCAAGCTCAGTTTATGAAAGCGCAGCGTCATCAGCAGCGCGACGCTCGCGAGGCCGGCCGCGAGTCCCCACCACAAACCGCGCGCGCCGAGGCCGAAGTGAAACGCCAGCGTGTAGCCGGTCGGAAAACCGATCACCCAGTAGCCGAAGGCGGCGGCGATCATCGGTACGCGGGTGTCTTTCAGGCCGCGCAGACAGCCCGAGCCGACCGTCTGCATGCCATCGACGATCTGGAAGATCGCCGCCACGCCGAGCAGCGAACTCGCGAGCGTGACCGTGGCAGCGTTGGCCGGATCGTCGAGATGCAGATAGAGGCCGACGATCCAGTGCGGCGCGGCGATCAGCACGAGGCCCGACAGCGTCATGAAAGCGACGCCGAGCGCGAGCGCGACAAAACCGGCGTGGCGCGCGGCGAGCGGCTGGCCGGCGCCGGACCAGAAGCCGACGCGCACGTTGGCCGCCTGGCCGATCGCGAGCGGCACCATGAAGGCCACTGAGGCCACGTTCAACGCAATCTGATGCGCGGCCAGTTGCGACTCGCCTAGCAGGCCGACCATCAGGCCGGTGGCGAGAAAGAGCGTCGACTCTACGCCGTAGGTGATCGCGACCGGCCAGCCGATGCCGAACAGTTCGCCCATCAGCGGCACGTCGGGCCGCGTGGCGACGACGAAATGGCGATAGCGCGGGCGCAAATGCAACAGCGCCATCAACACGAGCGCGCTCAACCAGACGGTGATCGAGGTCGCGGCAGCCGAGCCGAGAAAACCGAGCCGCGGCAGGCCATAAGCGCCGTGGATCAGGCCGTAATTGAGAAAACCGTTCACGCCGACGCTCACCAGCGACACCCACAACAGCCGTTTGGCCGCGCCGATCGCCGGCAGGAAAGAGCGCATCAGGCCGACCCCGATCAGGCTGCCGAGCGCGCCCCAGCGCAGCACCGCCGCATATTCGCCGACGTTGCGCGCGAGCAGCGCAGGTTCGCCGAAAGCGAGCAGGATCGGCGTGGCGAACGAGAGCAGGAAGAACGCCGGCACCGACAGCAGCACGGACAGCACAAAGCCGGTCCAGTAGATGTGCGGCACGCGGCCTTCGTCCTGAGCGCCGCGCGCGTGCGACACGCTCACGCTGACCGAGGTCAACACGCCTTGCAGCAGCGTGACCACCACGAAAAACAGGTTCGCGCCGAGGCCGCCGGCCGCGAGCGCGTCGGGGCCGAGCGAGCCGAGCAGGATCGTGTCGGTGACGCCCATCGCCATTTGCGAGAGTTGCGCGATGGCGAGCGGCGCGGCGAGCCGCGCGGTATCCGCCGCGTGGCGGGTCAGGGTCGGCGGCCGGGCGGCCACCCGGGTGATGCCGGATTGAGTCATGGAGCGCTTGGCGGCGGAAGTGGCGACAGCGCGACGGCGGGCGCGACGAGCGCGCGGGCGGAGGCGAGGGCGGCGGCTCGATGAGCCTCGGCGAATGCATGAGGCAGGCGCCAGCCGGGTATGTCAGCCGATTGTTTGTTTGTCGAAACTGACAGCTTATTGCTTGGGCGCGGCGATGTCGATGGAAGAGGCACGATTTTGGTGCGCACGTTGCTCCGAGTTTTCGGACTGCGGGCGACGGGCCGCGTGTCAAGCCTCGTGGACTGCGATCCGCGTATCGCCGAGCAGCACAACCTGACCCGCGCGGATCTTGCAGGTTTTACGCGTTTCGACCCGGCCGTCGACGGTGACCGCACCGTCCGCGACCATCATTTTTGCCGACCCGCCGCTGTCCGCCAGCCCCGTTATCTTCAGGAGATTGTGCAGTTCGACGTAGTCGCCGGTGAGCGTGAAATCGAGGTTGGGCATGGCGTTTGCACCTTCAGGCAAAGGGTTCGCATCATAAGCCAGAAGCTTGCCCTGGATGAAGTTCGCGGTGTGCGCCGTCGTCGTGTGAGCATCTGCAAGCAGATGTTATGCGATTGTCAGAAAGTGAAACGTTCCGTAACGACGGTCGTAAAACACGAACTTCACTCGTAAAGTGCAGATCAGCAGGGAAAGCCTGCTGGATTTTTATCTGGCAGCAAGCATACCGGGCGAGGCACGCAGAGCGCGCTCATGCAGTGACGCAAATGCAGCGGCTCAAATGCGCAGCGCCGGACAGGTCGCCCGCGTCACAACAACTTTAGAGAGGATTAGCCATGACCCAGATTCGTACACTTCTGATCGGTACCGCCCTTACGGCTCTTGCTTCCACGGCCGCGCTTGCGCAGACCGCGCAACCGGCAGCGGGTACGGACGGCCAGCCGCAGGTTCAGATGCAAGGCGCCGATACCGCGACCGCCCCTGCCGCGCAGGGCGTGCAGCCGGTGACGCCGCCGCCGACGCGTCTGACGGCGTCGGGCTCGACCGATCCGCTGGTGCAGAAGCGCGACGCCAATGCGAAGGCTAACGCCGAATATCGTGCGTCGAAGAAGGCATCCAAGGCGGAGCTCAAGGATCAGCAGAAGGCCGCCAAGGTTCAGTACAAGGAACAGGTGCGCGACGCCAAGATCAACCAGAAGGCGGATAAGCAGACCGCCAACAACGAGATGAAGATGAACATGCAAGGCCAGACGGGCGACCAGTCGGACGGCGCCGACGTCAAGCACTAAGGCCGAGTTTTGATCAAGCGGCGTGGCGGCGCGCTTTGCCGCCGCGGCCGCTTTGACGGATTTTCAGGTCCGGGCATCTCGTTTCAACGGAGGTATCGCATGAGCATTACCCAGTCCACGAAGACCACGCTTGTCGCCGCGTTGATCGCGGGTTGCCTGTCGTCGGGTGCGTTCGCGCAGGCTAGCGATCCGGCCGCGGCGCCGGTTACCCATGCCGACAAGAAGGCGGCCAAGGAACAATCGAAGGCGGACAAGAAGGCGTCCGTCGCGCAGGCCAAGGCCGACAAGAAGAAGACCGATGCGCAGGCCGACGCCGACAAGGCCAGCGCCGACGCTAATGTGAAGGACGCGAAGAAGCAATAGCAGGCTTGGCGGCAGCGGCAGCGGCAGCGGCAGACGCGGGGCGCATGAACGTCTCGCGATGTTCTGCCGGCAAAAGATGGCCCGTGCGCATTCGTGCGACGGGCCATTCTTTTTGCGCTGGTCTTCGCCCGTGCGGCCGCTTGAAAATGCAGACAGGGCGTGCGGCTAAAAAAGGGTCGCTTGTCTGCGCTAGTTGTATGGATATACAGTATGCGTCGCCGCTCTGAATCCATCCAACGCCCAAATCAATCGTGCTCTCAGTCGCCGAATCCGCGCCTCCCTCGCCGTCCCCGACGTCCCCGCCGTCCCCGACGTCCCCGACGTCCCCGACGTCCGACACCGCCGCCTGGCTGGCGAAGCTCAACGACGCGCAGCGCGAAGCCGTCGACTACGGCGCCGACACGCCCACCGCGCCGCTCGGCGCGCTACTGGTGATCGCGGGCGCCGGTTCCGGCAAGACCAACACGCTCGCGCACCGGGTCGCCAATCTGGTGGTGAAGGGCGCCGATCCGCGCCGCATCCTGCTGCTGACCTTTTCGCGCCGCGCGGCGCTCGAAATGACCCGGCGCGTCACACGCATCGCCGGCGCGGCGCTCGGTTCGCGAGCCGCGTTGGCGCAAGGACTGACGTGGTCGGGCACCTTCCATAGCGTCGGCGCGCGGCTGTTGCGCGAGTACGCGGATCTGATCGGCCTCGCGCCGGCCTTCACGATCAACGACCGCGAGGATTCCGCCGACCTGATGAACCTCGTGCGCCACGAACTCGGCTTGTCGGCGAAAGAGCGGCGTTTCCCGGCCAAGAGCACGTGCTTTGCGATTTACTCGCGCGTCGTGAACACCGGCGCGTCGCTCGGCCAGGTGCTCGACAAGGCGTTCCCGTGGTGCCGTGAATGGGAGGCCGATCTGCGCATGCTGTTCGCGGCCTACGTCGAGGCGAAACAGAAACAGAGCGTGCTCGACTACGACGACCTGCTGCTCTACTGGTCGCACATGGCCGCCGAGCCGGGAATCGCCGCCGACTTGTCGGCGCGCTTCGACCACGTACTGATCGACGAATATCAGGACACCAACCGCTTGCAGGCGTCGATCCTGCTCGCGTTGAAGCCGGACGGCCGCGGCCTGACCGTGGTCGGCGACGACGCCCAGTCGATCTATTCGTTTCGCGGCGCGACCGTGCGCAACATTCTCGATTTCCCCGCGCACTTCGATCCACCGGCCAAACAGGTCACGCTCGAGCGCAATTACCGCTCGACCGCGCCGATCCTGGCGGCGTCGAACGCGGTGATCGAACTGGCCAGCGAGCGCTACACGAAGAATTTGTGGACCGACAAGGCGTCGGCGCAGCGCCCGCGTCTCGTGACCGTCGCCGACGAAGCCGACCAGGCACGCTACATCGTCGAGCAAGTGCTGGAAGCGCGCGAACAGGGCATGAAGCTCAAGTCGCAGGCGGTGCTGTTCCGCGCCGCGCATCACAGCGCCGCGCTGGAGATCGAACTGACCCGGCGCAACATTCCGTTCGTGAAGTTCGGCGGGTTGAAGTTTCTTGATTCGGTGCACGTGAAAGACGTGCTCGCCGTGCTGCGCTGGGCGGAAAATCCGCGCGACCGCGTCGCCGGCTTTCGCGTCGTGCAGTTGCTGCCGGGCGTCGGGCCGGCCACCGCGGCGAAGGTGCTCGACGAGATCGTCGCTCGCGCGGGCAGCGGCAATCCCGCCGACACCGCCGGCGGCGCATTGGCCGCCTTCACCGCGCCGGCTCGCGCACAAGAAGACTGGCATCCGTTCGTCAAGCTGATGTCGAGCGTGTACGCGCGCCAGACGCCGTGGCCCGCCGAGTTCGAAATGGTGCGGCGCTGGTACGAGCCGCATCTCGAGCGCAATCACGAGGACGCGGCGATCCGTCATGCGGACGTGTTGCAGATGGAGAGCATCGCGGGCACGTATCCATCGCGTGAACGCTTTCTGACCGAGTTGACGCTCGATCCACCCGACGCCACCAGCGACGAATCCGGTGTGCCGCTCATCGACGAAGACTACCTGATCCTCTCCACGATCCATTCGGCGAAGGGGCAGGAGTGGCGCAACGTGTTCGTGCTGAACGGCGTGGACGGCTGCATTCCGTCCGATCTCGGCACCGGCAGCGAAGAGGAAATCGACGAGGAGCGGCGCCTCCTCTACGTGGCGATGACGCGCGCGAAAGAGGACTTGCATATCGTCGTGCCGCAGCGCTTTTACGTGCAGAACCAGACGCATATGGGCGATCGTCACGTGTGGGCGTCGCGTACGCGCTTCATTCCCGCGCATCTGATGCCGCTCTTCGACGCCTATGCATGGCCGCGCGTGCTGGTTCCGAGCGCGCCCACGGCGGCCGGGCTGGCCGCGGCGGCGCAGGCGAAGATCGAAATCGGGGCGAAACTCAGGAAGATGTGGGATTAAGAGCGCGACGGCGCGCGCTCCCGTGCGTGACAGCGGTAACGCGATCAACGTCGAGCAACGGACGCGGGTGAAGACCGTTGGCCTGGTCCGTTGGTAGGCGATACGTCTCTTGAGCGGCGGCGGGTCGCCGCCGTTGGCTTCCGGTGACTCTGTAGAGGTTTTCGAGGGTCTTTAGCGTCAGCGCGACTGCCGTTGCTGCTGTTGCTGCGGCGCCGGACGCGGCGGCACGAAGAAATTACGCAGCCAGGCCGCCATCCGCGAAAACACATCGTACGGCTCTTCCACGAAAATCTCCGGCTTGAGCAGGCGCAGGAACTCCATGATCTGCTGCGCTTCCTGCTTCTGGAACGAGCCGTGCGAAATGCCGAGCCGCAGCAGCCCGCGCAGTTCGCCGAGCTTTTCGCGCGCGGTGCTACCCACGCTCGTTTCGCACGCCACCTTGGCCTCGTAGACGCGCTGACGCAGCGATTCCACCAGCCGCCACGCCGGCGTCTGCATGACTTCCTCGAGCGCCTGAATGTCCTGCGCCGCGCTCTTGATCTGCGCCGCGAGCGGGTCGATCAGCACGGCGTCGCCTTCCGCTTCCTTGACGATCGCCGCCGCCCAGTCGCGGCACTGCTTGGCGAGTTCTTCCGGCGTCCATTCCGAGCGGGCCGCGAAGCCGAAGCCGAACTCGCCCGCCTGTCGCATCAGAATCGCGACGACATCCGGAAACTCCTTGTCCAGCGTGCGTTTAGCCCAGGCGTACTGGCCGCCCTGCAACATCCGCTGAACCGCGTGTTCGGTCAGCGGCACCATATTGTCGAGCAGCTTGGCGCGCAAAAAATCCTCAAACGACGGCGTCGCGAACTGCGGATCGAGCTTCAGCGATACCCGCAGAAAAGCGTCGAAATCCTTGCGCAGTGTCGCGATGGTCTCGTCTTTGAGCGTGAGGGTGATTTGACCCATGTGTTATCCCGTTTGGTCCTGCCGCGCGGCCTCGCCACGCCGCCCGGCCACGCGGGCCCTGGGAGGCGCGGCGTTCGATGCCGGCGCGCTTGATTCCTGCCTGATGCCGCGTAACCAGCGGGACGTATCCCGACGAGCGGACCTCGACTGCATAACGGCGGATTGACGGGAAACTTAAGGGAGCACGGGGCGGCGGGCGCCCGCTTTAGAGGGAAGCGTCGCCGTGCTTGCGCGCGGGTGGCGCGAGCCGGACGACGCCGATGCCGGCATGAAAGCGGCGTGCGCCTATTTGAGCACGACGCATTGCCAGATAAAAAACACGGTCAGGCCGACGGCGATGGTCAGAAGCGGCCGCCGCGTCAACGCGCTGACAAGCACCGCAGCCAGCGCGCCGACCAGTTGCGGATTGCGCCACGTCAGCTCGGCGTCGCTGCCGTGCGGCGAAACCGCCATCGGCACGATGATCGCGGTCAGCACGGTGACCGGCACGAAGCCGAGGGCGGTGCGCACGAGCGGCGGAAACACCAACCGGTCGCCGAGCACAAAGACGGCGGCGCGAATCACCCACGTGATGGCCGCCATGCCGAGAATCAGGACGACGTAGTTCATCGCGACGCCTCCGCAGTTTTGCCCGTGCCGCGCAGGTTGGGCCGCGACGTCGAAAGCAGGACGCCAATCGCCACGCCGGCGAACACCGCGCCGAGCAACCCGAGCTTGTACGGCCACGCCTGCCAGAAGAAGGCCAGCGTGCCCGCGGTGACGGCCGCCGCAATATAGCGCAGCGCGACGAGTTGCGGCACGACGATCGCGATGAAGGTGGCGACCATGGCGAAATCGAGGCCGAGCGATTGCAGGCCCGGGAAAGCCGCGCCGAACAGCAGGCCGGCGACGGTCCAGAGCTGCCAGTTCAGGTACATGGCCAAGCCGGCGCCGAAGAAGTAGTGCGGGCCGACCGTGCCGGGTTCGCGATGCCGATAGTGCTCCCACGCGACGGCGAAGACTTCGTCCGTGAGCAGCGCGCCGAGCACCCAGCGCCAGCGGGTGGGCAGATGCGCGACGTGCGGCGCGAGCGTCGCGCTGTACAGCACGTGCCGCAGATTGACGACGAGCGTGGTCGCCCAGATCACGGCGAAACTCGCGTGTCCGGCGATCAGGCCGAGCGCGATGAACTGCGCGGAGCCGGCGAACACGACGAGCGACATCAACTGGCCGTGCCATAGATGCAGCGGGCCGGATGCGACGAGGGTGCCGAAAATGACGCCGAAAGGCGCCGCGCCGACCATCATCGGAATAATGTCGCGCGCGCCGGCGGTGAACTCTTTGAAATGGCCTGCGCTCGTGGGCTGGCCTGCGGTGGAATGGGTCAATCTAGCCTCCTTGATTCGGGAAGCATAGCGGCGGCGGCCGGGCGGGGCTTGTACGTTCTTGCGGATGGGGGTGGTTTGATGCGGGAGCGTGGGCGCCAGGCCGTATCTTGCGCCGGAATGAGCACGTAGCGTGGCACGCAGAGGTTGCAAACAACCCGTGCGTCAGCACCCCGTCAAACGCCTTGCCAGCGTCCCGGCGGCACGCCGAACATGCGCCGGAAGTGTCGCGTGAAATGGCTCTGGTCGGTGAAGCCGCTGGCGGCGGCGACATCAGTGACGGAAACGCCGGCGCGCAGTGGCGCGAGCGCGCGCTGCAAGCGCACCTGGTTGCGCCACGCGTGGGGCGGCAGACCGGTCGTTTGGGTGAAAAGACGCGCTGCGTGGAACGGCGAGAGTCCCGCCGCCTGCGCCACTTCAGCGAGCGTGACCGGCTCGACGAGGTCGCCCGTCAGGCGCTCCTGCATGATCGCCACGCGAGTGTCGTCGGGGGCGAGGCGCGAATGCGCCGGCTGCGTTTGCGCGTAGCGCACCAGCAGCGTGGACAAGGCGTCGAGCATGGCGGCCTCGGCAGCGAGCGCGTCGTCGCCCGCTTCCAGCAGACGATGCGCGCGCGCCAGCCGCGCGGCCAGATCCGGGTCGCGGATCACGCCGGGCGCGAACCACGGCAAGGCCTGCGGCTTGCCGCTGACTTCGTCGGCGAGGGCGTGGATGAAGTCCACCGGCGCATACATCACGCGATACCGCCAGCCCGCATCGACCGCCTTCGAGCCGGTGTGCAACTCGCCGGGATTGATGATCGGCACGCTGCCGGCCTCGGCGACATAGTCGGAACCGAGATACCGGTAACCCTCGGCGCCCGCCACGATCACCGGAATCGTGTACGCGTCGTGCCAATGCGGCGTGAACTCGTGATCGTGATATTCGGCCGTGAGCAGGTCCGCGCCGGGCAGAAGCGGCGTGCGCCAGTAGCGGGCGGAATCCTGGAAACGATGGGCGGCGGTCATGGCGAAGGTCCGGCTGGACCGGTCAGTGTAACGCGTCGCGACCGGTGCCGCCTCATGCGCCGATGGGTCGGGCGGCTGCGTTTTGCCGTAGGGCGGCGCCTACTTGACGGGGATCGTTGTTCCGGCCGGCACCGGCACGGCGCTTACGCTGTTCTTCGCGCTGCCGCTGACCACCCGGTCGCTATAGGTGAGATACACCAGCGAGTTGCGTTTCGCGTCGACCACCCGCACCACATGCAGCGACTTGAAGATGAACGACATACTCACCGAGAACACGTCAGCCTGTTTCTTCACCGGGCCCGTGAAGTGGATTTCGCCCACCTGACGACAGGCGATCGACGCCTCGGTGGGGTCTTCCGCGATGCCGAGCGTACCCTTGACGCCGCCGGTACGCGCCCGCGACACGTAGCAGGTCACGCCTTGAACCACGGGATCGTCATAGGCCTCGACGACTACGCGATCGGAGCCCGTGACGCGAAAATTGGTATTGACGCTGCCGACTTCTTCGCTGTGTGCCGAAGGCAGCAGGAGGGCGGCGGCCGCCGCAAGCGCGATACGCAACAAAGTGGGTTTCATGGGATGGGATTGCCGGAAATTGAGCGCCTGGGTTGGGCGCAAGACGTGCGCCAGGAAATCGCCATCGTATAACGGCCGGTGGGTGAGAGGGCCGATGCTCCCGGGCGACAGGTTCGCTGGAACGGCGCGAGCTTGGCATCGACCACGGTGACATGGCTCGGCAACCGTGCGGCGCGCAAAAAGAAAAAGGCCCGCACGGATGCGGGCCTTTCAAAATTTTTTGGCTCCTCGACCTGGGCTCGAACCAGGGACCTACGGATTAACAGTCCGGCGCTCTACCGACTGAGCTATCGAGGAACAGCAGTGCAGCTTGATTAACTACAACTTGATCTACATAAAAAAGCCCGTCTTGGTTAACGGGCCTTTGCAATTCTTGGCTCCTCGACCTGGGCTCGAACCAGGGACCTACGGATTAACAGTCCGGCGCTCTACCGACTGAGCTATCGAGGAACAGAACAACAACAGCAGAGAAACGAAATTGTAGGAGGAGCTTAAGCGCCTGTCAATACCTTGTGCTCATCTCGATTTCATTCGAATTCGGCTGCGCACGCGGCAGACAGCGAGGCTCAGCGTACGAGCAACTCGAGCTTTTCCTTCACGTCCTTGAACTCGTCGGCTTCCGGCAGCGGCGCCTTGGTCTTGGTGATGCTCGGCCAGTTCTTCGCGAGATCGGCATTCAGCTCGATGAAGTTCTGCTGGTCGCCCGGCACGTCTTCCTCGGCATAAATGGCGTTCACCGGGCACTCGGCCACGCACACGGCGCAGTCGATGCATTCATCGGGGTCGATCGCGAGGAAGTTGGGACCTTCGCGAAAGCAGTCCACCGGGCACACATCGACACAGTCGGTATAGCGGCACTTGATGCAGCTTTCGGTCACAACGTGAGTCATTCAGGCAGCTCCTGCATGCGGTATCTGGGGAGGCGGAAACGCCAAAAGCGCTATTGTATCGTAACGTCAAGAGGCGCATGCAGCATCGCACAAGACCGTTTATACGTTTTCGTGATTAGTTTATGGCGTCCGCATTGGGACTTCCCTGGGCGCGCTGCGCGGGCGTCCGCCGGCGCGCTGAACGCCGGCGCATTCGGGTAACATGCGTCAGGTCGGCGCGCACGGGGCGTGCCGTACGCGCATGGGTGAGTCGGGCCTTTCGTGTCAGGCCTTCCGTTTTCCGCAGTCCAGTTCGCACCATCATGATTATTACTTCGCTGCTCGACACCGATCTGTACAAGTTCACGATGATGCAAGTGGTGTTGCATCACTTTCCCGCGGCGAATGTGGAGTATCGCTTCCGCTGCCGTACGCCGAATGTCGATCTCGTGCCGTATATCGGCGAGATTCGCGACGAAGTGCGCAAGCTCTGCAAGCTGCGCTTCACCGACGACGAACTCGACTACCTGCGGCGCATGCGCTTCATCAAGGGCGACTTCATCGAGTTTCTGGCGCTGTTCCATCTGAACGAGAAATACATTTCGATCGAACCGTCGCCGAAGGGCAATGGCGAAATCGACATCGAGATCAAGGGACCGTGGCTGCATACGATCCTGTTCGAGATTCCGATGCTCGCGATCGTCAACGAAGTCTACTTCCGCAACACCCAGCAGAAGCCGGACTACAGCGAAGGACGCGGCCGTCTCGTCGACAAGATCAAGCTGCTCGGCGCGCGTCCGGAATTCGCCGACTGCAAGATCGCCGACTACGGCACGCGCCGGCGCTTCTCGAAGCAATGGCACGAGGAAGTGATCCTCAAGCTCAAAGAAGGCCTTGGCGAGCAGTTCGCCGGCACCAGCAACGTCTTCTACGCGATGAAGCACAGCCTCACGCCGCTCGGCACGATGGCGCACGAATACCTGCAGGCGTGCCAGGCGCTCGGTCCGCGATTGCGCGACTCGCAGATCTTCGGCTTCGAAATGTGGGCCAAGGAATACCGTGGCGACCTGGGTATCGCGCTCTCGGACGTCTACGGCATGGAAGCGTTCCTGCGCGACTTCGACATGTACTTCTGCAAGCTGTTCGACGGCGCGCGCCACGATTCCGGCGATCCGTTCGACTGGGGCGAACGCCTGCTCAAGCACTACGAAGCGAACCGCTGCGACCCGCGCACCAAGATCCTCGTGTTCTCCGACGCGCTCGACATTCCCAAGGTGCTGCAACTGTATGAGCGCTTCCGCGGCCGCTGCAAGCTCGCGTTCGGCGTGGGCACGAATCTGACCAACGACCTCGGCTACAACCCGTTGCAAATCGTCATCAAGATGGTTCGCTGCAATGGTCAGCCGGTGGCGAAGCTGTCGGATTCGCCGGGCAAGAACATGTGCGAAGACAAGGCTTACCTCGCATATCTGCGTCAGGTATTCGGCATTGCGCAGCCCGAGGAAGAGGCGGCGAAGTAACGCGGTTCGTCGCTGGCTATAGCGTAAGGCCCGTGTTCGACACGCGGCAATAGCCCGTTCGGCCAGGGTGTTCGCGCGCAGGGCGGCCGGTATAATTCTCGCCATATCGCACGGCTGTCGACACGAGGATTTCGCACATGGACACATCGATTGCCCGCCGCAACATCCTGGCGCGTATCCGCGCGGCGCAAGGGCGTGAGCCGGAGCCGTCCGCTTCCGAGCGCGAGGCCGCCGCGGACTACCTGGCGCGCCATCCTGCTGGCCCGCGGCCGGAGATGCCGGTCGACCTCGTCGCGCGCTTCATCGAAGAAGCGCAGAAATTGGCCACCACGGTCGACTCGGTGCAAGCACTGAGCGACGTGCCGGCCGCGGCGCATCGCTACCTCGCGCAACATGCGTTGCCGCTGCAGGCCATCGCCTGGCAAACGCTGCAGGATCTGCAATGGGCCGAAGCCGGCCTCATCGTCGAATTTCGCAAGCCGCAAGACGGCGACGTGGTCGGTCTCACCGGCTGCTTTTGTGCGACCGCCGAGACTGGCACGCTAGTGCTGCTGTCCGGGCCGGAAACGTATGCGTCGGCCGGTCTGCTGCCGGAAACGCACATTGCCATTGTGCCGGCTTCGCGCATCGTTTCGGGTCACGAAGAGGCGTTCGCACTAATCCGCAAGGAACGCGGCGAACTGCCGCGCGCAGTCAATTTCGTCTCCGGGCCTTCGCGTACCGGGGATATCGAACAGACCATCGTGCTGGGCGCGCATGGGCCTTATCGGGTGCATGTGATCGTCGTGCAGGGCGCCTGAGCGGCAAGCGCGGCTCGGCGGTGCATCGGGACGCATGCTCCGATGCGCGGCTGCGGGCAATAACAAGGACTTCAATTCTATGAAAGGACGTGCCGTTTGTACTGGCATGGGGCTCGCGGCTGCATTGACGCTGGCCGGCTGGCCGCAATTTGCGTCGGCCGCCACGCTCGACGGCGCGACTTTGTCGGCGTTGTGGGGGCTGCCGTTCGCGGGCGTGCTGCTGTCGATCGCGGTATTTCCGCTGATCGCGCCGGCGTTCTGGCATCACCACTTCGGCAAGATTGCGGCGGCCTGGGCGCTCGTATTTCTCGTGCCGTTCGCGCTCAGCTACGGTAGCGGCGTCGCATTCGGCACGCTCGTTCATGCGCTGCTCGAAGAATACGTTCCGTTCATCGTGTTGCTGATGGCGCTCTACACCGTGGCGGGCGGCATCTGCGTGCGCGGCAATCTGCATGGCACGCCGCGCCTGAACACGGCGATCCTCGCGCTCGGCACGTTGCTCGCGAGCATCATGGGCACGACCGGCGCGGCCATGTTGCTAATCCGCCCGTTGCTGCGTGCCAACGACAATCGCAAGCACGTCGTTCATGTGGTGGTTTTTTTTATCTTCCTGGTGGCCAACGCGGGCGGCTCGCTTTCGCCGCTGGGCGACCCGCCACTCTTTCTCGGCTTTCTGCAGGGTGTGAGTTTCTTCTGGACCACCACGCATCTCGCGCTGCCGATGCTGTTCGTCTGCGGCGTGCTGCTGATCGCGTTCTATGCGCTGGACTCGTACTACTTTCATCGGCGCGAGGAAGAACGCTCGCGCTTTCTCGATCGGACGCCCGACACGCCGCCGCTCGGCATCGATGGCAAGATCAATTTCGTATTGCTCGCCGCCGTGATCGCGCTCGTACTGATGAGCGGGCTGTGGAAACCGGGCGTGGAGTTCGACGTGTTCGGCACGCACGTGGCTTTGCAAAATGCCGTGCGCGATGCCGCGCTGATCGGTGTGACGTTACTCTCGTTGGCGCTCACGCCGCGCGCGGCTCGCGCGGGCAACGACTTCAACTGGGCGCCGATCGAAGAGGTGGCCAAACTGTTCGCCGGCATCTTCGTGACGATCGCGCCGGTCATCACGATTCTGCGCGCCGGCGAGGCGGGTGCGTTCGCGGGCATCGTCCATCTGGTCAACGACGCGTCGGGCCAGCCGCACGATCTGATGTACTTCTGGGCGACCGGGCTGCTATCTTCGTTTCTCGACAACGCGCCGACCTACCTCGTGTTCTTCAACCTGGCCGGCGGCGACGCGCAGACGCTCATGACCACCGGCGCCACCACGCTCGCGGCGATCTCGGCCGGCGCGGTGTTCATGGGCGCGAACACCTATATCGGCAATGCGCCGAACTTCATGGTGAAGGCAATCGCGGAATCGCGCGGCGTTCGCATGCCGGGCTTTTTCGCCTATCTGGGCTGGTCCGCCGTGGTGTTGTTGCCGCTTTTTCTCGTCACCGGCTGGCTCTTTTTTTGACGCCGAGGCAATCGAACTCGACGCGCTATACGGAGAATTGCAATGCAGAAGATCCTCGTCGCCCGTCCGATCTTTCCCGATGTGATCGAACGGCTCAAACAGTATTTCGACGTCGACTGGAATCGGGGCGACGTATTGTCCGCCGACGAACTGACGCGCCGTCTCGCGGATAAGGACGGCGCGTTGACCGCGGGCGACCCGGTCGGCGCGGCCGAACTCGCGGCGGCGCCGCGTCTGCGCGTGGTGGCGAATATGGCGGTGGGCTACAACAACTTCGACATGGCCGCCTTCAACGCGGCTAAAGTGCTAGGCACCAATACGCCGGACGTGCTGAACGAATCGACCGCGGACTTCGGCTGGGCGCTGATGATGGCGGCGGCGCGCCGCATCACCGAATCGGAACACTGGCTGCGCGCGGGCCAATGGCAGAAGTGGGCGTATGACGCGTTTCTCGGCAGCGATCTGCACGGCTCGACGCTCGGCGTGATCGGCATGGGCCGCATCGGCCAGGCGCTCGCACGTCGCGCGAAGGGCTTCAACATGCAGGTGATTTATCACAACCGTTCGCGCGTCGCGCCCGAGATCGAGGCCGAGCTGAACGCCGAGTATGCATCGAAGCAGGACCTGTTGCGGCGCGCCGATCACGTCGTGCTCGTTCTGCCGTACACGAAGGAGAACCATCACACGATCGGCGCGGCCGAACTCGCGTTGATGAAGCCGACTGCGACGCTCACGAATATCGCGCGTGGCGGCATCGTCGACGACGTCGCGCTCGTCGAGGCGTTGCGCTCCAAGCAGATTGCGGCGGCCGGTCTCGATGTGTTCGAAGGCGAGCCGAATCTGAATCAGGATCTACTCAGCGTGCCGAATGTCGTGCTCACGCCGCACATTGCCAGCGCAACCGAAGCCACGCGCCGCGCCATGGCGAATCTCGCCGCGGACAATCTGATCGCGGGCCTGGGTGAAGGTCCGCGCGCGGGCCGGCCGCCGAATCCGGTCAACCCCGACGTCATCGGCAAGGCGCGTTCATGACAATGTATCTAGTGGCGGCCGTCGCCGTGCTGGCGGTCGCATTGGTTATCGCTTTGGTTTTGCTGATGCGCGCTCATGGCCGCGCGGAGGACAACGAGCAGTTCGAGTTGCTCAACGAACGCATGGACGTTACGGCCGACGCGCAAGCCCACGCTTACGAACGGCTTGAGCGGCAACTGCGCAACGACATCACCGAGACGGCGCGCGTGTCGCGTACCGAACAGAGCAGCGGCTTCGCGCATTTTCAGCAGACGCTGGCCGCGCAGTTCAGCAGCATGACGACGGTGCAGGGCGGCAAGATCGACGGTTTCGCGCAGCAACTCGACGCCGTGCGTCACAGTCTGCAGGCGCAGGCCCAGCAGGCGCGCGACGAGCAGGGCCGCTCGCTCAAACAGTTCGGCGATACGCTGAGCCTGCAACTGGGGCAACTCACCGAGGCGAACGACCGCCGTTTCGCCGAAGTGCGCGCGACCATCGAACAGCGGCTCAAAGATATCGAGGCGAACAACTCGGTCAAGCTCGACGAAATGCGCCGCACCGTCGACGAAAAGCTGCATGCCACGCTCGAACAGCGGCTGGGCGAATCGTTCAAGCTGGTTTCCGATCGGCTCGAACAGGTGCACCGCGGCCTGGGTGAGATGCAGACGCTGGCGGCCGGCGTCGGCGATCTGAAGAAGGTGCTCACCAACGTGAAGACGCGTGGCACGTGGGGCGAAGTGCAGTTGGAAGCGCTGCTGGAGCAACTGCTCACCGCCGACCAGTACGCGAAGAACATTGCGACAGTGCCGAGAAGCGCGGAGCGCGTCGAGTTTGCGATCAAGCTGCCGGGCCGCGCGGAGCAAGGCGCTGCGGCCACGCCTGTCTGGCTGCCCATCGACGCCAAGTTTCCGCGCGAGGATTACGAGCGTCTGATCGAAGCGCAGGAGCGCGCCGACCCGGTCGCGGTGGAAGAAGCATCACGCGCGCTCGAAGCGCGGATTCGCGCGGAGGCACGCACGATTGCGGAAAAGTACGTGTCGCCGCCGCACACCACGGACTTCGCGCTGCTGTTCCTGCCAACCGAAGGCCTGTACGCGGAAGTGTTGCGCCGGCCGGGGCTGACGGACCTGCTGCAACGCGACTATCGCGTGACGATTGCAGGGCCGACTACGCTCACCGCATTGCTCAATAGCTTGCAGATGGGTTTCCGCACGCTCGCGATCGAGAAGCGGTCGAGCGAGGTGTGGCAGGTGCTCGGCGCGGTGAAAACGGAGTTCGGCAAATTCGGCGATGTGCTGGCGAAGACGAAGGCGCAACTGGAAACCGTCACGCGGTCTATCGAAGCGGCGGAGACGCGCACGCGCGTCATGAGCCGCAGATTGCGCGACGTCGAGGCATTGCCAGGCGAGGAGGCGAGCGGGTTGCTCGGCGATGCGCTGTCGGGCGTGGATCCTGACGAGCAATAACGGGGTGGGGCTTGCGGTTTGGTCGCAGCGCCGATTCAGGCGCTTGCAGCCGCCAACCGTTCAAGCGCTTCACCCGCCAGACGCACCACGCGCCAATCCGGCATGACAGAGGCGCCCATCTTTTCATAGAAGCTGATGGCCTGCTGGTTCCAATCCAGCACGGTCCATTCGAACCGCCCGCATTGCCGTTCCACCGCCAATGCGGCGAGGCGTTGCAACAGCGCGGTGCCGAGACCGCTACCCCGTTGCGAGGGTTGCACATAGACGTCTTCGAGATACAGCCCGCGCTTGCCGACGAAACTCGAGTAATTGTGGAAGAACAGCGCATAGCCGACGATGCGTCCTTCGTTCTCCGCTACCAGTGCCTCGATCGAAGGCCGTGCGCCGAACAGCGCGTCGCGCAAGCCGTCTTCGGTCGCGACGAAGACATGCGTGAGGCTTTCGAATTGCGCGAGTTCGTACGTCAGCGCGAAGATGGCGCCGGTGTCCGCGGGCGCGGCGGCGCGGATCGTCGCGGGCATTACGCCTCTTCCGGCGCGTCGGTCAATTGGATTTCAATGCCGCCGAAGCGCGACGCCACCCAGTTGTACGCATGACATGCGATCCACAGCAGGATGAAACCGAGAATCGCGTTCAGCAGCAGCGCGCTGAACACCGTGCTCAGTTCCACCGAACCATAGCGCACGAACGCGACCAGTACGCCCAGCAGCACGATCGGCACCGAAAACGTCAGGTACACGAGGATCAGTGCTTTGGCCGTCTGTCCCGGTGCAATGAACGAGATCTGTTTTTTCATGTAAGTCAAACCCGTGTGTCGTAGTGGTAATGGGTAAAGCTGCGAATCAACGCCGGCGGGTACGTTGCCTCAGCCGTGCGTCAGCCGTCAGATGAGACCGTCGAACAGCATGATAGCGACGCGCTCTCCTTCGGCGATCTCGCCTTCATCGTGCCCGAGCACGATGAAGCAATTCGCTTCGCTCATCGAACTCAGCACGCCGGAGCTTTGCGATCCGGTCGGCGTGACGTGCCACTGTCCGTGCGCGTCCTGTTGGGCTACGCCGCGCTGGAATTCGGTGCGCCCGGCGCGTTTGCGGATGGCCCGGCGGCTCATGGCGTGAATGACCGGCAGCGGTTGCGGCGTGGCGCCCGACATCAGCAGCAGCACTTCTCGCACGATCTGATAGAACGCCACCATCACGGCGACCGGATTGCCCGGCAACCCGAAGAATAACGCGGGAAGCCCGACACCCGGCCGCTCGCCGGACCAGACGCGGCCGAATGCAAGCGGGCGGCCCGGGCGCATGGCGAGACTCCAGAACGCGACGTCGCCGAAAGTTTGCAGCAGTTGCTTGGTGAAGTCCGCCTCGCCGACCGAGACGCCGCCCGAGGTCAGCACCACGTCCGCGCTCGCCGCGGCGCTGCGCAAGGCGGCTTCCATCGCGGCGGGCTCGTCGCGCACCACGCCGAGGTCGAGCGTGTCGACGTTCAGGCGCCGCAGCATGGCAAACAGCGTGTAGCGGTTGCTGTCGTACACGCAACCCGGACCGAGCGGCTCGCCGAGCGAGCGCAATTCGTCGCCGGTCGAGAAGAAGGCGACGCGCAAACGCCGCCTGACATTGACTTCGCCAATGCCGAGCGACGCCAGCAAGCCGAGGTCCGACGCGCGCATGATGCGGCCCGCCCGCAGCGCGGCATGACCGCGCGCGAGGTCTTCGCCGGCGAGGCGCCGGTTTGCGCCGCCCGCCACGGCGTTGGCCGCGAAGCGGATCGAAACGGAATCGGCGCCGCGCTCGACGAGTTCTTGCGGCACGACCGTGTCGCAGTCGGCCGGCATGCAGGCGCCGGTCATGACACGCGCGCATTGCGTGGCCTCGACGCGGCCCGCGAACGGATGCCCGGCCAGCGCCTTGCCGACGACCGCCAGTTCGACGGTGGTCGCGCCGGTGGCGAGTGCCGCGCGGTTGAACGCGTAGCCGTCCATGGCGGAGTTGTCGTGCGAAGGGACGTCGATCGGCGACACGATATCGGCCGCGAGCACGCGGTCGAGCGCGTCGCGCAAGGCCACGCGTTCAACGGCCGTGACCGGCGCGGCCCACTGACGAACAATCGCCTGAGCGGCCGGCACAGGGAGCGCGTGAGGATCGTACTGCGCGACGCAGCGGGAAAATTCGTTAAGCGTGGTCATGAAGGGCTGGGCGTCGCGACCGAAGGCGGGAGCGGCGGTTGCCGTGCGGCCGGAGCGGGATTTCAACCGGGGCCTCAATCACGCTGGAGGTCGGCGAGTTCTTGTAGCGAGTTGATATTGTAAAACGCGCGCTCGTCGGTAAAGACGACTTCCACCGTCTTGTGGCGCGCGTACCACGCGCGAACTTTACGCTCGCCGGCTTCCAGGAAAGCCGAGAGATCGTCCGCGAGACTCGTGCGCAAGAGCGCGAAGACGGGATGCAGGGACGTTTGGCCGTGCGCGTCGGTGGTGGTGACCGTGGCGATATCGGCCCCGTTCGAGTCCAGCGCGTGCGCGAGGCGCTCGGCGAGGTCGTCAGGCAGCCACGGCGAGTCGCAGGGTGCACTGAGTACATAGGCGGTGCCGGCTGCGCGCAACCCGGTGAGCAGACCCGCCAGCGGGCCCGGAAATCCGGCCAGGGTGTCCGCCACCACCGTGGCGCCGAACGGCGCGCCGAGTGCGCTGTAAGCCTCAGGGTGACGATTGGCGCTGATCAGGAGGGCGCCGGTTTGTGGCGCGAGGCGCTTGAGCACGTGGGCGGCGAGCGGCTCATCGTGCAGCAGTTGCAGGCCCTTGTCGGCGCCGCCCATGCGGACGCCGCGCCCGCCCGCGAGCAACAAACCGGTGATGTGTTCGCGCGTCGGCTTCATGCGCCGCCGCTCAGCCGCCGATGTACGACATTTCGACGCGGCGGCCATCCCGCGCGCCCGAATCGGCCGAGGCGCTGCCGCGCAATTGCGAATAGCGGTCGCCGCGGTCCTGCCAGATCTCGGCGATGGCGGTGGCGATGTCGGCGTCGCTCGCGCCGTTGCGCACCAGCGCGCGCAGATCGTGACCCGACGACGCGAACAGGCACAAGTAGAGCTTGCCTTCGGTCGACAGACGCGCTCGCGTGCAACTGCCGCAAAACGCGCGCGTCACGCTCGAAATCACGCCGATCTCGCCGCTGCCGTCCGCGTAACCCCAGCGCTGCGCGGTCTCGGCGGCGCTGTGCGCTTCGAGCGGCGCGAGCGGGAAGTGCTCGGCGATGCGCGTGACGACGTCGGCGGAGGGCAGCACTTCAGTCATGTTCCAGCCGTTCGACGTGCCGACGTCCATGTATTCGATAAAGCGCAGCACCGCGCCCGAGCCTTTGAAATGACGCGCCATCGGCACGATTTCGCTGTCGTTGGTGCCGCGCTTGACGACCATGTTGACCTTGACCGGCGCGAGGCCCACCGCGTGCGCCGCGGCAATGCCGTCCAGCACGTCGCCGACGGCGAAGTCGGCGTCGTTCATGCGGCGAAAGAGCGTGTCGTCGAGCGCATCGAGACTTACCGTGACGCGGCTCAAGCCGGCGTCTTTCAGGCTGCGCGCTTTGCGTTCCAGCAGCGAACCGTTTGTGGTCAGCGTCAGATCGAGCGGGCGGCCCGCCGGCGTGGTCAGTTGCGCGAGCCGTTCGATCAGGAATTCCAGATTTTTGCGTAACAGCGGTTCGCCGCCCGTCAGACGGATTTTTTCGACGCCATGTGCGACGAACAGCCGCGCCAGCCGTTCGATTTCCTCGAAGCTCAGCAAGGCGCTATGCGGCAAAAACGTGTAGTCCTTGTCGAACACCGCGCGAGGCATGCAGTACACGCACCGGAAATTGCAGCGATCCGTGACCGAAATGCGCAGGTCGCGCAGCGGGCGCGCAAGCGTGTCGTGCAGCGCGCCGCTGGGCGTCTGCACGGGGCCGGCGATGACCGGCACAGCACTGAGATCGGCAACAGGGATGATGCGTCGGGACATGAATTGCTTCGATGAATTGCGTCGGTTAGTGCTTGAAATTAAAGCTAGATATTCATTCTATCGGAAATGCTTCCGGGGGCAGCGGCACCCCTGGCCGTGTCGGGGTATACGGGGAGTGGCATAGCGCTGCGAGTTTGGGCTGGAGCACGGCCCATAAAAACAAAAAGCCCGCCGGTGAGGGCGGGCTTTTCGAGTGCGGCAGGGCGGCTTACTGCGGGTGCCGGCCTGTTTCCACCTGTTGCATCGGCGCGCTGTCGGCAGGCGGCAGCGGTTTGCGTTCGCGCACCGCGCGAGCCGGCTTGACGGTCTGCGCAGCAGCTTCCTGAGCCGCGCGCAGCTTGTCGGCGTCGGTATTCACCCAGACGAGACCGGCTTGTTCCAGTACCGGCTTCAGGGCTTCCGCCGACGCGCCGCTATGACGGGGCGCTTGTTGCGGTGCTTGCGGCGCAACGGCGACAGGCGCCGGTTCGATCGCTGCCGGCTCGGCTGCCGGTGCCACCGCTGCCACGACCGGCTGCGGTTCGACGATCTCAGCTTGCGGCGCAGGTTGAACGGCCGGCGCTTCAACCACCGCGGCCGGAGCCACGGTTTCGACCGGAGCCGGCACAGCGGCTTGCGCTTCGACAACAGGCGCAACTGCCGGTGCCTCGACCTGCGCTTGAGCCGGGGCCTCAACACGTGCGACCGGTTCAACCAGCGAAACCGTTTCGTTAGCGGCCGGCGCGGCTTGCGCTGCTTCGACCGGCTCGACAGCGGCTTGCGTCACCGGCGTTTCGGCGACCGGCTCGACGGCTGCCGGCGCAACCGGCGCTTCCGCGACCGGTACCACCGTTTCCGTCTTTGCAGCCTTTTCGACGGCCAGTGCCGGTGTTTCGGTTGCGGCGTGCAGTTCGGTCACCACGGCTGTTTCAGTCGCGACAGCAGCGACCACCACTTCCACCGGCGTCACGTCCTTCGCCGCGGCGACTTCCGGCTTGCGCTCGACCGGCTGATGCGCCGTGCGCACCGGCGCTTCGTCGGTTGCGCTCGCGTTGTCGCCTTCAGCTTCCGCGACGTCCGCTGCCAGGTTGCCGTTCACGTCCTCTTCACGCTCACGACGGCCACCACGACGGCCGCGACGACGACGACGGCGCTCTTCACCTTCACGCGCCACCGCTTCCTGATCGATCGGCGCGCCGTTTTCGCCCAAGGCGGTCTGGTTTTGCACCAGTTCTTCCGCCGTTTGCGCTTCGCTTTGCGTCAGTGCATCCGCGGTTTCTGCTTGCGGCTTGCGGCGTTCGCCACGTTCCGAACGATCACCACGTTCACGGCGCTCGCCGCGTTCCTGACGTTCGCCACGCGGTGCGGCCTCCGCCGTTTCCGCGCGCTCGGCACCGCGATTGTCGCGGTCACGGGTTTCGCGACCCTCGCGCGGCTCACGGGCCTCGCGCGGTTCACGGCCTTCGCGTGCTTCACGCGGCTCGCGAGTGCCACGCGGTTCGCGCGGCTCACGGCCTTCGCGTGCTTCACGCACCTCACGGCCTTCACGCGGCTCGCGTTCCTCGCGGCGTTGCGACGGTTGCTGGCCTTGGGCTTGACGGCCGCCGGTCGTGCCTTCGCCACGGCCCGCTGCATCGCGAGTGCCCGTGCCGCTACGGCGATTACGGTTGCGATCGCCGCCGCGTTCGCCGGTGCGCTCACCGCGCTCCGTGCGTTCGCCGCGTTGCGGACGCGTCTGCTTTTCGGTCGTGGCCGGCGCGGCAGGCGCCGGAGCGGCCGGCTGCATGCCGAACAGATTCTTCAACCAGCCGATGAAGCCACCGCTCGCCGGCGTGACCGCGACCGGAGCCGGGGTGACGACCGGGCGAACCGGTGCGCTCGGCGCCGGCTTTTCAGGCGTGATGCCCTTGACCGCGGCTTCCTGCTTCGGCTTCACTTCCTCGGCACGCTTGCTGTAGCCGGTTTCCGATTCCAGTTCGCGGGCTGCTTCCTCGGCCATCTTCCACGAAGCACGCGGCTCGTCGAGGCGCGCGTCGTCGTGACGCAGACGCTCGAGCTTGTAATGCGGCGTGTCGAGGTGCTTGTTCGGGATCAGAACGACATTGACCTTGAAACGCGATTCGATCTTGTTGATCTCGGCGCGCTTTTCGTTCAACAGGAAGGCGGTCACTTCGACCGGCACCTGGCAATGAATTGCCGCGGTGTTTTCCTTCATCGCTTCTTCCTGAATGATCCGCAGCACTTGCAGCGCGGACGATTCGGTATCGCGGATGTGACCCGTGCCGTTACAGCGCGGGCAGGTCACGTGGCTGCCTTCCGACAAAGCCGGACGCAGACGCTGACGCGACAGTTCCATCAGGCCAAAACGCGAGATCTTGCCCATCTGGACGCGCGCACGGTCGTGCTTGAGGGCGTCTTTCAGGCGCTGTTCGACTTCGCGCTGGCTCTTGGCCGATTCCATGTCGATGAAGTCGATCACGATCAGGCCGCCCAGGTCACGCAGGCGCAACTGGCGGGCGACTTCGTCGGCGGCTTCGAGGTTGGTGCGCGCGGCCGTTTCCTCGATGTCGGCGCCCTTGGTGGCGCGTGCCGAGTTCACGTCGATCGCAACCAGCGCTTCGGTGTGGTCGATCACGATTGCGCCGCCCGAGGGCAGCGGCACCGTGCGCGAGTACGCCGTTTCGATCTGGTGTTCGATCTGGAAGCGCGAGAAGAGCGGCACGTCGTCGTGATACCGCTTCACCTTGCTGACATTATCCGGCATCACGATATCCATGAAGGCGCGTGCCTGGTCATGAATTTCGGTGGTGTCGATCAGAATTTCGCCGATGTCCGGCTGGAAATAATCGCGAATCGCGCGGATGACGAGGCTCGATTCGAGATAGATCAGCATCGGCTGGCCGCTCGAGCCGCTTTGCGACGCGGCTTCGATCGCGCGCCACAGTTGCATCAGGTAGTTCAGGTCCCACTGCAGTTCTTCGGCACTGCGGCCAATGCCGGCCGTGCGCGCGATGATGCTCATGCCTTCCGGCAGTTGCAGCTGCGCCATGGTTTCGCGCAGTTCCTGACGGTCGTCGCCTTCGATCCGGCGCGACACGCCGCCGCCGCGCGGGTTGTTCGGCATCAGGACTAGATAGCGGCCGGCGAGCGAGATGAACGTGGTAAGGGCCGCGCCCTTGTTGCCGCGTTCTTCTTTTTCGACCTGAACGATCAGTTCCTGGCCTTCGCGCAGCGCGTCCTGGATGCGCGCGGAGCGCATGTCGACGCCGTCGCGGAAGTACTGGCGGGCGACTTCCTTGAACGGCAGGAAGCCGTGGCGGTCTTCGCCGTAGTTGACGAAGCAGGCTTCGAGCGACGGCTCGATGCGAGTAATGATGCCCTTGTAAATATTGCCTTTGCGCTGTTCGCGCCCGGCGGTTTCGATGTCGATATCGATGAGTTTTTGCCCATCGACGATGGCGACGCGCAGTTCTTCCTGCTGCGTCGCGTTGAACAACATTCGTTTCATTGAACGGCTCCAGAGCGGCTTAGCCTGCCCCTTCACTGCGCGGTTGTCAGTCGCGAGAGCGAAGCGGGCAGCGGCATGCCGCGCCTTATTGTGTTTTCACAAGCACGCTGGAGCGGGAAAGCTGGTGGGAGAATTGCCTGGGAGGGCCCGGCCCCATTAAACAATGGGCACGGTGCCGCAGGGCACATGCGAACACGGCTTCAAATAACGACCCGACACGCCGCGGGTTATGCCGGCCGACCTTCATAAGCCTTCATCCACTCGCGCCGGTGCGCCAACTGGACGCGTGACCGGAGGGTCGAAGGCTGCGGTCGTGCCGCAGCGGGAAGTTCGCGCAGTCGGCGCGTCTTTTCCTGCTGGGGGTGTCTCGCCTCATTTTGACGTCGCCATGTCTTGTACTTTCTACAAGACGCCTCGGGCGCACGCCGTATTTTCGCAACTCGCAGCTTCGTACAGCAGGGCGTCAGACCGCCCGATACCGAAGCTGAAAGTTAAATTCTTTTTTACCAAAATTCCGTTACCGTCGAAGCCGACCTTGACCGAACGCGCCTGTGGGCGCCGTCCCTGCCGGGCACTGACTTCGTGCGTGCAACTTGTTGCATCTCATTTTCAGGGTGAGCAACCAGACCCCGGCGCAAGTAAAATAACGGTTTATCGCTTGCACCTGCGCAATCCGCCCGAATTCCGGACACTGCGCCGGCCGCCGCAGACTGCTGGGCAAATTATATTCAGAATGAAAGAGTTAGGCAAAATATCCCAGAAATCGGTCGCAAGCGACCAGGTCTCGATGATCGAGATCGACGACAGTGCGGCCGGACAGCGCATCGACAACTTCCTGCTACGCGTCTGTAAAGGCGTGCCGAAAAGCCATATTTATCGCATCCTGCGCAGCGGGGAAGTGCGTGTGAATAAGGGCCGGATAGATGCGCAGTACCGTCTCGAGCTCGGCGATCTGGTGCGCGTGCCGCCCATTCGCGTCGCTCAACAGAACGAAGCAGCTGCCCAGACACCGGTGCCGGCCGCCCATTTCAAGATTATTTTTGAAGACGAGCACATGCTCGTGATCGACAAACCGGCCGGCGTGGCGGTGCACGGCGGCAGCGGCGTCGCGTTCGGCGTGATCGAGCAGATGCGCGAGGCGCGTCCGCAGGCGAAATTCCTCGAATTGGTGCATCGGCTGGATCGTGAGACGTCCGGCATTCTGATGCTCGCCAAGAAGCGCTCGGCGCTCGTCAATCTGCACGAGCAGATTCGCGAGAACAAGATGGATAAGCGCTACTATGCTTGCGTTCACGGCGACTGGGCGAGCGACTGGGGCCGCCGCCGCGCGGTCAAGGAGCCGCTGCACAAGTATTTGACGGCCGACGGCGAGCGTCGCGTGCGCGTTCAGCCGGACGGACTCGCGTCGCACACGGTGTTCAATCTGATCGACCGCTGGCCGGAGTACGCGCTGCTCGAGGCGGAACTGAAGACGGGCCGCACGCATCAGATTCGCGTCCACTTGCAGCATCTGGAACTGCCGATCGTCGGCGACGCCAAATACGGCGACTTCGCGCTGAACAAGGCGTTGGCGCGCGCCAACGCCAAGCCTGGCCTGAAGCGCATGTTCCTGCACGCTTACCGGCTGAAGCTCACGCACCCGGCAACCGGCGCGCCGCTGCAGTTCGAGGCGCCGTTGCCGGCCGAATGCTGCAGCTTCATCGCACAGCTCAACGAATTACGAAATGGGTCAAACCCGGAGACGACACCGCATGGCTAGAGAGCAATTTGATCTGATCGTCTTCGACTGGGACGGGACGCTAATGGATTCGACCGCGCACATCACGCGCAGCATCCAGTCGGCGTGCCGCGATCTCGGTTTGCCGGTTCCCGCGGACGAGGCGGCCAGCTATGTGATCGGCCTCGGGTTGCGCGACGCGTTACAGATTGCCGCGCCCACGCTCGATCCTTCGGATTATCCGCGACTGGCCGAGCGCTATCGCTTCCATTATCTGGTGAAGGATCAGACCACCGAGTTGTTCGCCGGTGTGCGCGAAATGCTGCAGGAATTGCGCGATCAGGGCTATCTATTGGCCGTGGCGACGGGCAAGAGCCGCGTCGGGCTGAATCGAGCTTTGGATCAGTCGCGCCTGACGAGCCTGTTCGACGGCACCCGCTGCGCCGACGAGACGTTCTCGAAGCCGCACCCGGCGATGCTGCACGAATTGACGCGCGAACTGGGGCAGGACAACGCACGTACAGTGATGGTCGGCGACACGACACACGATCTGCAAATGGCGATCAATGCGGGCGTCGCGGGCATTGGCGTCACATACGGGGCGCATCCTGCGGATTCGTTGAGCGCGTTGTCGCCGAAATTCGTTGCGTCGAGCGTCAGTGTGCTGTCCGGCTGGTTGCGAGAGAACGCATGAGCACCGCTGCCACGCAAGCGCCGGCGGCGGCGGTTCGCGTCTGCGCATCGGACGAATTGGTCGACGGCGGCGCGGGCGTGCGCCACGCGGCGAAGCTCGGTGGCGGCGACGCGGTCGTATTTTTTGTTCGCTATGATGGCCGCGCATACGGCTACCTGAACCGCTGCGCCCACGTGCCGATGGAGCTGGACTGGGCCGAAGGGCAGTTCTTCGAATCGTCCGGTTTATACTTGATGTGCGCTACACATGGCGCGATTTACGCGCCGGATACGGGCAAATGCGTCGGTGGTCCGTGCCGCGGCGGCCGATTGCGGCCAGTTCAGGTGGACGAACGTGATACGCCGGAAGGCCGTGCCGTATTCTGGCTGCCCGACGGCGAACTTCGCCCGGCCACACTCTGATTTTCTCCCTTTCGACCTTTCCACTGCACCGCATGTCCGACAATTTGACTCCCGAGCCGAAGGAACCGTCCCTGACAGGCCGCCCCCGCACGCCTGCCGATGAGCCGGGCTGGGAACGCGCCGCGCTCGAGCGTATCGCGCTCGCGGCGATCAACGAGCAGCGCGCGGCGCGGCGATGGAGGATCTTTTTCCGCTTCGTTTTTCTGATCGTAGTGCTGCTGGCAATTTGGGCTGCCATCGACTTCTCCGGCGACAAGGTCGTCGCCACAGGCCGTCACACGGCCATGGTGACGCTTGACGGCGAGATATCGGCGGATACGAACGCGAACGCGGAAGATGTCAACGCGGCGCTGCAAAGCGCGTTCGACGACGCGGGCACCGCCGGCGTGATCCTTCGCTGCAATAGCCCGGGCGGCAGTCCGGTGCAGGCGGGCATCATCTATAGCGAAATTCGCCGCTTGCGCGCCAAATATCCGTCGATTCCCCTGTATGTGGTCGTCGGCGACATGTGTGCGTCGGGCGGCTACTACGCAGCGGCGGCGGCTGACAAGATTTATGTCGACAAGGCGAGCATCGTCGGTTCGATCGGTGTGTTGATGGATAGCTTCGGTTTTACCGGGTTGATGGATAAGCTTGGGATTCAGCGGCGTCTGCACACATCGGGTGAGAACAAGGGATTTTTCGATCCGTTCTCGCCGGAAACACCGAAGATGGACGAACATGCTCAGGATATGCTCGATCAGATCCACGCGCAGTTCATCGACGCGGTACGCCAAGGGCGCGGCAAACGTCTGCATGAAACACCGGACATGTTCTCGGGCCTTTTCTGGACGGGCCAGAAGAGCGTCGAACTCGGCCTTGCCGACGGTTTCGGTGACGCGGATTACGTGGCGCGCGATCTGTTCAAGGCACCGGATATCGTCGATTACACCGTGAAAGAGAGCATTACGGACCGCGTTGCGCGCAAATTCGGCGCGGCGGTCGGCAGTGGCGCGGTTCACGCCATGGCGCTCGGCGGGAAGATGAATCTGCGTTGATCTGCTGTCGGTATTAAAAAAGCCCCGCGTGATCGGAATTCGATGATCGCGCGGGGCTTTTCGTTTTCCGCTTGGTTTTCTATGCGGTTTGGGTCAAACGGCCAGGATCAGAAAAATAGCCGGTCGTTTGTGCAGATCGATCGCTGGCTTTTTCTTCCAGTCAGCCACGGTGCGGCTGGCGATAGTCTCCGTTTCCAGCGTCAGATCGACCGCTACGCACACGAGCGTGGACGGCGAGCACGTCGCCAGCAGCGTGTCGAGCAACGCGCGATTCCGATAGGGCGTTTCGATAAAGATCTGCGTTTGCTTGCCTTTGCGCGACTGTTGCTCCAGGTCTCGCAGACGCTTGGCGCGCTCCGCGGCGTCGACCGGCAGATAGCCGTGGAACGCAAAGCTCTGCCCGTTGAGCCCCGAAGCCATCAACGCCAACAGAATCGAGCTCGGGCCGACAAACGGGACGACCTTCACGCCGCGCTCATGCGCGCGGCGCACCAGCAGCGCGCCGGGGTCGGCGACCGCCGGGCAGCCCGCTTCGGAAACCAGACCCGCGTCCGTGCCGCCGAGAAGTGGCGCGAGCAGCTTGTCGATCTCGCCGGCCGGCGTATTCACATTCAGTTCGCGGATCTCGATTTCCTGGATCGGCCGTTCCGTGCCGACCTTCTTGAGGAAAGCGCGCGTGGTTTTCGCGTTTTCGCCAATGTAATAGTGAAGCGAGGCGGCGCGGGCGCGTACCGGCGCGGGCAGAACGGCGTCGAGCGCCTCGGCGTCGCCTTCGCCCAGCGTGTTCGGAATCAGATAGAGCGTGCCGCTCATTGAGCCCCCAATAGTGGATAACCCACCGCGAGCAGCATGCGCGACAGCGCGATCAACGGCAGGCCGACGAGCGCGGTCGGGTCGTCGGAATGGATGGCCTCGAGCAAGGCGATGCCGAGCCCTTCGGATTTGGCGCTACCCGCGACGTCGTACGGCGTTTCGGCTAGCAGGTAGGCTTCCAGCGTCGAGTCCGGGAGGTGGCGGAAATGGACGCGGGTAATCACGTCGACGGCTTGTACGTTTCCCGAGCGACTGTCGAACAGACACAGTGCACTATGAAACAGCACTTCGCGGCCGCACATCGCCTGCAACTGGGCGAGCGCCTTGTCGTGCGATCCCGGCTTGCCGATCTGCAGACCGTCGTAAGTGGCGACCTGGTCGGAGCCGATCACGAGCGCCGCTTCACCGGCGCCGAGTCCGCCGGCTACCGCGCGAGCCTTGGCTTGCGCGAGCCGCAGCGCGGTGACTTCGGGCGTTTCGTCGGCGAGCGGCGTCTCGTCGATCGCGGGCACGACGACATCGAACGGCACGCGCAGACGTTCAAGCAGTTCGCGACGATACGGCGAACTCGACGCCAGAATCAGGCGTGGCGGGCGATTGGGGGAATCTGGCATGGGCAATCAGCGGCTAGAGTGGCGGGGTGTATGGGGTTGCGCGAAGCTCGCGCGCGTACGGGCTTAAGTGTTTGACTCGAAAAGACAAAACGGATATGATTTTGGGCTTTTCATCGGTATGCTTGCGCTAAGCGGGTCTCGGCGTGTGTCAACTGCGGTGCTAACTGCAGGCAACACATGGGTCTCGCGGGCTGTCTTGCAAATCAGTTATCAGTTATACCTCGCGGTTTATACCCGGCGAAATCTTTGCCGACGCAGGAGCGCACATGACTCAACATCCTGGCAACCCTGCAGGTCTGTCCGACCCGCACGATATCGATCTGTTCGAATTTGCGCGGAGTGGGCGTCAGGCCGCGGGTGTCGTGCGCGTCTCGCAACTGCCGCGCATGTTAAACGAAGTCCCGGCAGAAGCGCCAGACCGCGATACCGCGTTCACCTGGCAAGCCGAAGGCACGACGCAGCCGGAATTGCAGGACGACGGCACCGAGGGTCCCCAGCCTTATTTGAGGATGGCGATTCACGGCGCCGCATGGCTCGAATGTCAGCGGTGCATGACACCGTACTTGCAGGCATTCAACGTCGATGCGACTTACCGGATCGTCAACACTGAGGCGGAAGCCGAAGAGTTTCCGCTCGACGAGGATGAAGTCGAAGTGATCGTGGGTTCGAACCATTTCGATCTCATCGACTTGATCGAAGAAGAGTTGCTGCTTTCCTTGCCGCTCGTGCCCAAGCACGAGGTCTGCCCCGAAGTGCACGAGAGTCTCGTCTCTGGTGTGGCCGGTGCCGAAGGCGAGGGCGACGAGGGCGCACTGGACGAAGCTGGCGAGGGCGGCGAGCCCGAACGGCCCAATCCGTTTGCGGCGCTCCAGAGTCTGAAGCGCGGTGAGCCGGACGACAAGAAGCACTGAACAGTTGCATGGGAGCGCGATGCGGGCGCATTGGCCATTCGGCCAGTGGCGGAGACCGGATCGGGCTGTGTTAGAATTCGGAAAATTTTTAGGAGTTAGTCATGGCAGTTCAACAAAATAAGAAGTCGCCGTCGAAGCGCGGCATGCACCGTTCGCACGATTTCCTGACGGCAGCGCCGCTGGCCGTGGAACCGAGCACGGGCGAAGTGCATCTGCGTCACCACGTGAGCCCGAACGGCTACTATCGCGGCAAGAAAGTCGTCAAGACGAAGAACGATTAATCGTTTCACTGCGCGTTTCGTTGCGTGTCGCCCTGTGGCGTTTCGCGTGGCGATCGGCTCGCTTGACATTTTCCCGGCTCGGCAAAAAGGCGGCATTCAATTGCCGCTTTTTTATGTCGATCGCAGTTGGCGCTTTGGCGCTTGCTATGATCCCATGCAGGGCGTCTGAAATTCGTCGCACTCCATGACAGTAAAGCTCACGATAGATTGCATGGGAGGCGACCACGGCCCGTCCGTGACCGTTCCCGCTGCCGTCAACTTCGTTCGTTCGCATCCCGACGCGCAATTGCTGCTCGTTGGCATTGAAAGTGCGATTCGTGCGCAGCTGAAAAAGTTGAAGGCTCAGGACCTGCCGGCGCTGACCGTCGTACCCGCTTCCGAGATCGTCGCCATGGACGATCCGGTCGAAGTCGCGCTGCGCAAGAAAAAAGATTCGTCCATGCGCGTGGCGCTGAACCGCGTCAAGGAAGGCGAGGCGCAAGCCTGCATTTCCGCCGGCAATACCGGCGCGCTGATGGCGGTCTCGCGCTATGTGCTGAAAACGCTGTCGGGCATCGAACGCCCGGCCATTGCGTCAGCGCTGCCCAATCCCAATGGCTACACGATGATGCTCGACCTGGGCGCCAACGTCGACTGCGAGCCGCAGCATCTGCTGCAATTCGCGGAGATGGGGCATGCGCTCGTGTCCGCGCTCGAGGGTAAGGATCGGCCCACCATCGGCCTGCTGAACATCGGCGAAGAAGTCATCAAGGGCAACGACACCATCAAACGTGCCGGCGAACTGCTGCGCGCGAGTACACTTAACTTTCACGGTAACGTTGAAGGTAACGATATCTTCAAGGGCACGGTCGACGTGATCGTCTGCGACGGTTTTGTCGGCAATGTCGCCCTGAAGACGTCGGAAGGCCTCGCGCAGATGCTGTCCAACATCATCAAGGAAGAGTTCGGCCGTTCGTGGCTCACCAAAGTGATGGCGGTGCTCGCCTTGCCGGTATTGATGCGCTTCAAGAAACGCGTCGATCATCGGCAATACAATGGCGCCGCGTTGCTCGGCCTGCGTGGGCTGGTGATCAAAAGCCACGGTTCGGCAGATGCTTACGGGTTTGAGTGGGCTATCAAACGCGGGTATGATGCCGTCAAAAACGGCGTGCTGGAACGCCTTGCGCGAGCGATGGAAGAGAATGCGGGTTCTCTCGAACAGGCGGCGCGCGACGCGAGCGGTGCGGGTCACGCAAGCCCGATCGCAGGCCAGCCCGCCGAGCCCTACGCTGCGCAATCCTCGAAGGCATAATGGCTCAATCGACAATTTATTCCCGCGTGCTGGGCACCGGCAGCTATCTGCCGTCCCAACGCGTCACCAATCAGGATCTGGCCGAACGTCTCGCCAAGCAGGGCGTCGAGACGAGCGACGAGTGGATCGTCGCCCGCACGGGCATTCATGCGCGCCACTTCGCGGACCCTGATGTCACGACCAGCGATCTGGCGCTCATCGCTTCGCAACGCGCGATCGAAGCCGCGGATATCGACCCGCAGTCCATCGATCTGATCATCGTCGCCACCTCCACGCCGGACTTTGTGTTCCCGAGCACGGCGTGCCTGTTGCAAAACAAGCTCGGCATCAAGAATCACGGCGCGGCATTCGACGTGCAGGCCGTCTGTTCCGGGTTTGCTTATGCGGTCGCCACGGCGGACAGCTTCATTCGCAGCGGTCAGCATCGCACGGCGCTCGTGATCGGTGCGGAAACCTTCTCACGCATTCTCGACTTCAACGACCGCACCACGTGCGTGCTGTTCGGCGACGGCGCGGGCGCGGTGATCCTGCAGGCGTCCGAAGAACCGGGCGTGCTGGCAAGCGCGTTGCACGCGGATGGCAGCCATTCGAACATTCTCTGCACGCCGGGCAACGTGAATGGCGGTGTGGTGGCCGGTAGCGCGTTCCTGCATATGGACGGGCAGGCCGTGTTCAAGCTCGCCGTCAACGTGCTCGAAAAGGTCGCGGTCGAAGCGCTCGAGAAAGCCAATCTGTCGGCTGAACAGGTCGACTGGCTGATTCCGCATCAGGCGAATATTCGCATCATGCAAAGCACCTGCCGCAAGCTCGGCTTGCCGCAGGAACGCATGGTCGTCACGGTGGGCGAGCACGGCAACACGTCGGCTGCGTCCATTCCGCTCGCATTCGACGTCGCGGTGCGCGACGGCCGCATCAAGCGCGGCCAGAACGTGCTGATCGAAGGTGTCGGCGGCGGCTTCACGTGGGGCGCGTCGGTTATCCGTTACTGATAGCGGCGACGTTATGGCGAGCGCGCTTCGCGGCGCTCGACTACGCTTGAGCGCGCTCGCCGTCAACTGAGCGCGCCACCCACATCTGACTAAATCGATTTTGGGGACGATATGAAATTTGCGTTCGTTTTTCCTGGGCAAGGTTCGCAGTCGGTCGGCATGCTCAACGCATTCGCCGATCACGCGGTCGTGCGTGAAACGGTTCAGGAAGCCTCCGATGCGCTCAATCAGGACCTCGGCAAGCTGATCGCCGAAGGCCCCACCGAAGATCTGAACCTCACGACCAACACCCAGCCGGTCATGCTGACCGCCGCTTATGCGATGTATCGCGCTTGGCTGCAGGCTGGCGGCCCGAAGCCGGCGCTCGTCGCGGGCCACAGCCTCGGCGAATACACGGCGCTGGTCGCGGCGGGCGCGATCGCGTTTCGCGATGCCGTGCCGCTCGTGCGTTTTCGCGCGCAAGCCATGCAAACGGCCGTGCCGGTCGGTGAAGGCGGCATGGCCGCAATTCTCGGTCTCGACGACGACACGGTGCGCGCGGTGTGTGCCGAAGCGTCGGTCGTGGGCGTCGTCGAAGCGGTGAATTTCAATGCGCCGGCGCAGGTTGTGATCGCGGGCCATAAAGCCGCGGTCGAAAAGGCTTGCGAAGTCGCCAAGGCGAAGGGCGCAAAGCGCGCGTTGCCGCTGCCGGTCTCGGCGCCGTTTCACTCGTCGCTGCTCAAGCCGGCCTCGGATCAGTTGCGTGAGTATCTGGCAAGTGTCGACGTGCAGGTGCCGGCGATTCCGGTGATCAACAACGTCGACGTCGCAGTGGTCAACGAGCCGGCCGGGATCAAGGACGCATTGGTGCGCCAGGCGGCCGGCGCGGTGCGTTGGGTCGAAAGCGTGCAGGCCATGTCGGCTCAAGGCGTCACGCATGTGATCGAATGCGGTCCGGGCAAGGTCCTTGCGGGTCTGACCAAGCGCATCGACGGCAACCTGGTTGGTGCGTCGATTTTCGATCCGGCTTCGCTCGAAGAAACGCTCAAACTCGTGAAGGCAGGCTGAACGCAACGTCGCGCGGCACCTGGCAGCAGGCGCTTCGCGACGGCATCAGGGCTGCGCATCAAGAATCAATCAGCCCTCCGAAGGGCATCCGGACTGACAGATGGAAAAGACTCTCGACAAGCAGATCGCAATCGTCACCGGCGCGTCGCGCGGCATTGGCCGTGCGATCGCCATGGAACTGGCGCGCCAGGGCGCGACGGTGATCGGCACGGCGACCAGCGAAAGCGGCGCGGCCGCCATCAGCGAAGCGTTTAACGCGGCCGGCGTGAACGGCCGCGGCGCGGTGCTCAACGTGAACGACGCGGCTGCGGCGGAAGCGCTGATCGACGGCACGGTAAAGGAATTCGGCGCACTGCACGTGCTGGTGAACAACGCCGGCATCACGCAGGATCAACTCGCGATGCGCATGAAGGACGACGATTGGGACGCGGTGGTCGACACCAACCTCAAGTCGGTGTTCCGTCTGTCGCGCGCGGTGCTGCGTCCCATGATGAAGGCGAAGGGCGGCCGCATCATCAACATCACGTCGGTGGTCGGCTCGGCCGGCAACCCTGGGCAGATCAATTACGCGGCCGCGAAAGCGGGCGTGGCGGGCATGACCCGCGCGCTCGCACGCGAGATCGGCAGCCGCGGCATAACGGTGAATTGCGTGGCGCCGGGCTTCATCGATACCGACATGACCAAGACTCTGCCGGAAGAGCAGCAAGCGGCGCTGAAAACGCAGATTCCGCTGGGCCGCCTCGGCAGCCCGGAAGATATTGCGCACGCCGTGGCGTTTCTGGCATCGCCGCAAGCCGGGTATATCACCGGCACGACACTGCATGTGAACGGCGGAATGTACATGGCGTAACCAAATTCGGTTACTATCCGCGCCTTGATGCGTTTGTAAATGCGTAAGGCGCATGCCTTGACAGCAACCCGATGCGCCGCTTTTTTGCCGGGTCAAACCTGATAAAATGCGCGCACCTGTATTTTTGAACTTCTTTTCCCTTGGAGGGGTAATGGACAATATCGAACAGCGCGTCAAGAAAATTGTCGCAGAACAACTGGGCGTTGCAGAAGCTGAGATCAAGAACGAAGCTTCGTTCGTGAACGACCTCGGCGCCGACTCGCTCGACACCGTTGAGCTCGTGATGGCCCTCGAAGACGAATTCGGCATGGAAATTCCGGATGAAGAAGCCGAGAAGATCACCACCGTTCAGCAAGCGATCGACTACGCTCGCGCGAACGTCAAGGCCTAAGGTCATTCGCGCCCGCGTTTCTGCGTTGGCGGCGTATGACGCCCTGCCGTGTCGGTTGCCGACGCCAGCAGGGTTGGCGTTTTTTGCCGCGCGTTTTGCCAAGCAGGAGCCAGCGATGTTGACTGCGCAATTTTTCGCGCGATTGCCGAGTTAAACAGCCACAGGGCATACAGGGCAAGTTCCTGTGGCCGCTGTGGCTTTTGCTTTTGTCATCTATGAAAAAGGGGTTACCGTGAGCCGCCGTCGTGTTGTTGTTACAGGCCTGGGGCTGATTTCGCCTGTTGGCAATAATGTTGCCGACGGCTGGGCCAATCTGGTCGCCGGCAAGTCGGGTATTGCCAATATCACGAAGTTCGATGCGTCGAACTTTTCGACTCGTTTCGCCGGCGAGGTGAAGGGCTTCAATATCGAGGACTACATCCCCGGTAAGGAAGCGCGCCACATGGATACGTTCATCCACTACGGCGTGGCTGCAGGCATCCAGGCGATGCAGGACAGTGGCCTCGAAGTCACCGACGAGAATTCGGAGCGTATCGGCGTGGTGGTCGGTTCGGGCATCGGCGGTCTGCCGATGATCGAAGTGACGCAAACCGAACTGCTCAATCGCGGCCCGCGCCGGATTTCGCCGTTCTTCGTGCCGGCGTCGATCATCAACATGATCTCCGGCCATCTGTCGATCAAGTTCGGCATCAAAGGCCCGAATCTGGCGATCGTCACCGCCTGTACCACCGGCCTGCACTGTATCGGCGAGGCTTCGCGTCTGATCGAATACGGCGACGCCGACGTGATGATCGCGGGCGGTGCGGAATCGACCGTGTCGCCGCTCGGTATCGGCGGCTTTGCGGCGGCGCGCGCGCTGTCGCAACGCAATGACGATCCGGCAACGGCGAGCCGTCCGTGGGACAAGGATCGCGACGGTTTCGTGCTGGGCGAGGGCGCCGGCGTGATGGTGCTCGAAGAGTACGAACACGCGAAGGCGCGCGGCGCGAAGATTTACGCCGAAGTCAGCGGCTATGGGATGAGCGGCGACGCCTATCACATGACCGCGCCGCTGGAAGACGGCGACGGCGCCCGCCGCTGTATGCTGGCTGCGTTGAAGAACGCGGGCATCAACACGGATCAGGTGAACTACCTGAACGCGCACGGCACGTCCACGCCGCTTGGCGACCTGGCCGAAACAACCGGCATCAAGCGCGCTTTCGGCGACCACGCCAAAGACATGGTCGTGAACTCGACCAAGTCGATGACGGGTCACCTGCTGGGCGGCGCCGGCGGTCTGGAGTCGGTGTTCACCGTGCTGGCCGTGCATCATCAGGTGTCGCCGCCGACGATCAACATCTTCAACCAGGATCCCGAGTGCGACCTGGACTACTGCGCCAACACCGCGCGGGAGATGAAGATCGACGTCGCGCTGAAGAACTCGTTCGGGTTCGGCGGCACGAACGGCACGCTGGTCTTCAAGCGCGCCTGATCGCCTGATAGTTGGTGACGCGCCAGTCGACGGCGCCGGCTCTGCCGGCGCTTTCCCCTGAATCGGCCACGCCCGACGGAGCGCCGCAGCGGCAGTCTGA